>JBDSAP010000367.1:0-5295 GCA_039922055.1 Ferruginibacter sp. | reverse complement strand
AGCTTTGCAAAAAATTATAAATCACCCATTGACTCTTGAAATATATTTACTCACGGAATCGCTGCCTTGTAGGTAAAAGCCGACAGCCCTGTTAAAGTTTGAATAGTTTTGCAAGAAGATCTTATTTTTGCATGTGATGAAAAAGATTGCCATAGCCATTTTAGCAATACTATACCTGGGAGTTTACTCGGGTATTGCTATGGAGATACATTACTGCATGGGTAAAAAATCCGGCGTTGATTTTTACGGTGAGAATGGAAAAAAATGCGGCAAATGCGGTATGAAGGAAAAGAAGGGTTGCTGTAGCGATGAACACAAATTTTATAAATTAAGCGACTCCCATAAGAGTGTTTCAAACGACCTACATTTTTCCTTACCAGCAATGGCGCTGGTGCCTGCGGGTATTCCCTTCGAAGGCAACCAGCTTTATTCCGTTGTAACCGGTGATGCCTTAAAAAATAATTCTCCTCCTGTATATACGGGGCCTTCTGCCTGTATCATGAATTGCGTTTTCAGACTATAGAATTTAACTGAATTGAATAGTCGGCTGCTTGAACAGCCGGCAGTATGCATTGTGCATATACCTACCAATTAGTTAACTTTTAAATTATATAAAATGAAAACGCTTTCTATCTGCGCTGTTATACTATTCAGCGTATTTTCTACTTCTCAAAGCTTTGCCCAAACATCGATATCAAAAGAAACCTTTAAAGTTTGGGGCAATTGCGGCATGTGCAAAAAAACAATTGAAAAGTCTGCAATAACCGCTGGCGCAAAAACTGCAAGCTGGAACGAAGAGACTCACCAGTTACAGGTTTCTTACTCTTCTGCAAAAACATCTGGCAACAAAATTCAACAGGCCATTGCAGCATCGGGATATGATACGCAGGACCTTACCGCCAGTAACAAAGCCTACAATAATTTACATAGCTGCTGTCAATATGAGCGCAAAGAGGGCGCTGCTATCAACACAACCACTAAGGCATGTTGCAGTAATGAGCATTGTGCAAAAGGGGTAACTGCATGCCAGCATACAGATGGCTGCAAGGATCAATCTTGTTGCAAAATGTAAACTTTAAAAATCTTACTAAAATGAAAAATTTAATTGTAATAATAGCGCTGCTATTTTCTTTCGGCGCACATGCACAAATTACAAAAGTGACTTTGCAGGCGAGTGGTTTAACCTGCAGCATGTGTAGCAATGCCATCAACAAATCCTTACAGTCAATTGCTTTCGTAGACAAAGTTGAAGCGAATATAAAGAACTCCAGCTTTGATATTTTTTTTAAACCGGGAGCAAAAGTTGACCTTGACAAGTTGAAAAACAAGGTACAGGATGCCGGCTTTTTTGTAGCTAAACTGGAAGCGAATATCAATTTTGATAATGTAGCGATCGCTAACGACAGCCACGTTGTGGTGGATGGCACCACCTATCATTTTATTGATACCAAGGACCAAACGCTCAATGGAAATAAAACCATCCGTATTCTTGATAAAGGATTTGTGACTACAAAGGAATTTAAAAAGAACAGCAAGTACACCATGATGGAGTGTTATAAAACAGGTGTTGCCGGGGGATGTTGTGCGAAAGAAGGCTTGGCTGCGGGCACAAGGATATTCCATGTATCAATTTAATTACTTATGCCACGAATGCACGAATAGTAACAATTACAAACATCCGTGTATCCGTGGCATTTATTTATGGAGTACCATCAATTTAATTATTTGTTGCCACGAATGCACGGATGGACACGAATAGTAACAATTACAAACATTCGTGCATTTAATTACTTGTGGCACGAATGGACGAATAGACACGAATAGTACAATTACAAACACTCGTGCATTTATTTACTCATGCCACGAATGGACGAATGGACACGAATAGTAACTATTGAAAGTAATGACAAGCATATTCGTGCATTCGCGGCATTTATGTATGGAGTGTTATCGATTTAATAACATCTGCCACGAATGAACGAATATGTTTGGTAAATAATTTTTAGAACTACTATTCGTGTTCATTCGTGCATTCGTGGCATTAAAAAAACAAACTGTTGAAAAAATTATTCATCATATTTCTTCTATTGATCTGTGGCCGTATAAAGGCGCAGGAGTTGTTCGTATTTACTGAACCTGCAAGCAACATGGCTACAGGAAGCATTGGTTTGCGGCTGAACAACTACTTCATGAAAGACATTCATACACGCAAATACAATTATCATTTGCTGCCGGAAATAATGTGGGGTGTTTCAAGGAAAGTAATGGTACATGCAGAAGCGTTTATGAGTAATGCGGACGGCCCGCTAGTTGCTGAGGGCGGAAGCTTGTATTTGAAATACCGGTTCCTGAGTGTTGATGATGTACACAATCATTTTAGAATGGCAGCTTTCGGAAAGTACAGTTTCAACAACAGTGATATTCATCAGCCGGCAATAGATTTTAATGGGCATAGCTCGGGCTACGAGGTTGGTGCAGTGGCTACACAACTGATCAATAAAGTGGCTATCTCCGCCAGTTCATCCCTGTTATATGCTGAAGACAATGGGAAAGAGAAATTTTTGTTTGGCGATAGAAACCGTACTGCCATCAACTACACATTATCCATCGGGAAATTGATGCTGCCGAAAGAATATACCAACTACAAACAAACGAACGTTAACTTAATGGCGGAACTGTTAGGCCAAACTACTGTTGGCAATGGTTATACCTATCTTGACCTGGGTACTTCGGTTCAGTTTATCATCAATAGCCTCATTCGTGCGGATGTTGGATATCGCTTTCCATTGGTCGACAAATTGCATAGAACCGCGCCAAGGGGTGTGGTGATCAAGCTGGAGTATAATATCTTTAACCTGTACTAACATGAAGAAGATCTTACTTTTTATATTATCATTATTCAGAAAGAAAAATTGTTGTAAATGAAAAAAGCAATTGCTATTGCGATATTAATTGTGTGTGCTACTATGGCTAATGCCCAACTTAAAGTAGGAGACCTGCCGCCCGAAATATCTTTGCCAAATGCAAAAGATAGTGTTATAAACTTATCATCGTTTAAAGGAAAGGTTGTGTTGCTGGACTTTTGGGCCAGTTGGTGTGCTCCATGCAGGGCTGCTAATCCAAGTGTAGTAAAACTGCATAATAAATACCGGGCGAAAGGCTTTGAAGTATTTGGCATTTCTATCGATAGCAAAAAGGCAGCGTGGTTAAAAGCTATTAAAGACGATAAGATCAAATACATCCAGGTAAATGATGCTGCGGGTTGGAAATCTTTGGTAGCAGAAAAATATCAAGTGGAACAAATACCTACTTCTTTTTTATTGGATAAAACAGGTAAGATCGTTGCCATTGACCTGGAAGGCGCCCACCTCGAAAATAAAATAAAACAGCTCTTGTAAAACAGGCAATTATTTCGTTAATCTTCCTCTACTTCGATCATATAGCTGAGCACCGGTTTATTATTGATCAGCACAGTTACGGGGTAAGTATCTGCTTCTTCGAATTTGTAGCTAAAGCTTAAAGCCCCTCCGCTTAATGTATGATCAACAGTTTTTACTTTCTGCTTTTTTCCTTCACCAATTGCCAGTGAAACAATTTCTATTGGTGTGCGGGTCTGTACATTAAATCTAAATGCAACCGGGCTTTTTGAATGAGTTTTTACAAACCCATCTTTGGGGATAAACTTGCTGATATTAAATTCGTAAGCGGCATCTTTTACCAACGGCAACGATAAAAAACTGCTTAAATTTTTAGGTCCGTTTCCTAACTGCCAGGCTTCATTATCGGGGTAATGCTGGTAATTGAAAATCGTTTTGTCTGCAAAGAAATAATCGTCATTATAGGCCCTTGTAAATTTTGTAACCTTCTCATCCGTGTAGCCGCTTCCCAGGGTGGGGTCCACATAATACCAGGTATCAGGACTTATGCCCAATTGCACTACCGCCCAGGTATGGTTAAAGCCATCTGGCTTTTCGTTGATCTGTTCTGTTTTATATTTTGCATAGCCATTAACGGTGAGGCAACGGATCTTAACAACGCTGCACATATCCTGGAAGAGACCTGCATAACCCGCCGCTGTAGCCATCCTGGTTTTTAGTACCATGTCTGTACTTGTCTTTTCATTGTCATTGTTTCTTCCGGCTTTCAAATCGTAGCTGATGTTATAAGCGATCCAATCAAAGATGGCACGCACCTTATCTTTTGCATCGGGGAACTTTTTTGTTACAATAAAACTGATAGTGCCCGTATTGAGTGTGTCTAAAGGGCCGAGGGATTTTACATAATCATCTACTATTTTGAAATCATTATTTGATTGGGAGAATGAGGTACCACCGGTGAACATTAAGAGACAAATAAAAAGAGACCTACATATATTTTTCATAGAAATAAAATTAACCATTAAGCAGTTAAGAGAATCCAAAAATTACAGAAATCGCCTCGAGTAAGCAATTAAAAATTTCTGGTAGAAAAAAAAATTTAAGTCTTCGGATATCTTAACTTTTTTATATTTTGCCATGCAAATGATCAGCTATACAACTACCATATTAAAGTTTGATAAACAAGGCGAAAAAACGGGCTGGACCTATATCGCAGTACCCGAAGATATCGCTCAATCAATTAAGCCAGGCAACAGAAAATCATTTAAGGTAAAAGGTGAACTGGATGATCATCCTATAAAGCAAGTAGCGTTGCTGCCGATGGGTAATGGCGGTTTTATACTGCCGTTAAATGCTTCTATCAGGAAGGCTATCGGCAAACGAAAAGGTGCAATGCTCCATGTACAAATAACCGAAGACAAAGTACCTTACAAACTGAATCAGGAGTTTATGGAATGCATGGCGGATGAACCGGCGGCATTTGAACATTTTAACAGCATGCCGCAATCTTTCAAAAACTATTACAGCAAGTGGATAGATTCTGCCAAAACAGACCCTACCCGAACAAAGCGCATTGCTTTGGCTGTCTCTTCGTTGGCCCGAAAAATGGACTTTGGTGAAATGCTGCGTTCACAAAAGAAATCCACCGGCTTCTGATTTGCTTTTAATTTGTGCCACCGTTCCCGCTCATCAACCACCTATCAAATGATCATTCATTTTATAGTACGGAACACTGTATTTTTATTTTAATCAAAATTAACAGCATTATGAAAAAATTTACTCTTGCATTGGCGGCAATATGCATGCTTCAGCAGTTAACGATTGCCCAGTTAACCACTACACCCAATGGAGGCAATAAGAAAGCAATGGTGGGAGAACGGGTAGGCCTCACAGATATTACGATCCGTTACGATAGGCC
>JBDSAP010000366.1:0-40300 GCA_039922055.1 Ferruginibacter sp. | reverse complement strand
ACATATACCCTGGCATTACCCACAAATGGCATTACTCCATTTGCACGCGCTGGTAGCGTTGGCACCCATGCTCCGTCAAAGACAAGCGGTGTATATCCAACATTCGAAGGATTGAAATTATCCGTTAGGTACCAGTTGTAAACTGCCGTGGCAATGCTGCTGCCGAAGGCTTGCGAACGGGCCGTTATCTCTGCACCTGCCATAGGAGCCAATCGTTGGTTATATGCGTTTTCCAGCGAGTCGATGCTTGCATTGTTGGCGGGTGTTAAGCCGGTATTAAGTAAGCGCACCAGGCTCGCCATTACCGAATTGGCACTTATCTCCCAGTTGTAGTTTTTGTTTTCTTTTGCGGGCATCTGCGGCATTTGATACAACCTGTCTGAAAGGCTCACAGACTTGGGTGTCAGGAACCGTGTAGCCTCATACAAACCGATACCAAGATAGCCCCAGTAGGCGCCGTTGAATGATGAATTTCGTTCCAGCAACAAACGCGTTTGTAAGCGATACCAATCTGTTGCAACCTTCCCGCTAACATCGGCCGCTAATTGGTGGCTTTGTGTGGGATTAAACCGATCTGCTTTCTGGCAACTGTTTACAACAACAATGGTTGTTATAATTGCTGTGATGAAGAATAACTTTTTCATTTTAGATGATTTTAACGAATGATAAAAAATAGTTTGTCTTGAAAAATAAAACAGCCGTTTGCAGGAGAACCCGATAGGAAGGGAAATTGTTACGCCAAAAGTACTTGCGGGCTACACGCCCGTCAACCCCGCAATTGGGGGTATTATTTTAAACTATCGTTTTGCGGTTAGGAGATAGAAATAGTTGACCTTAAACTAGTTTTTCTTTGAGCGCTTTGGCTACAGCTTCTGTGGCAGATGCTACATGCAGCTTTTGATAAATACTTTTTACATAACCTCTTACAGTCTCATATCCAAGAAATATTTTTTCAGCAATACGCGGCATGGGCATGCCTTCGGTGAGGAGGTGGAGTATTTCTTTTTCCCTGTCGGTGAGGTGATAATTATTTATAATTGCGGAAGGAGCAATGAAACGCTGAAATAGTGTCACTACTTTAGCAGCAACGGCAGGATTAAAAGCTACCCCGCCACTTTGCACATCAGTAATAGCTTCGAGCATTTTTACAGGAGAAGTATTTTTTAGGATATAACCATTGGCCCCGGCACATAATGCTTCAAAGATCTTATCATCATCTTCAAACACAGTTTGTATCAAAATCTTAATTGCCGGGAATTCTTTTTTTATTAAGCTGGTGGCTTTAATGCCATTGATACCGGTCATCTCAATGTCCATCAATATCACTTCGGGATTGCTTTTTTCAATATCGTTTTTCCAATTATTGCAACTTGTAAAACTGCCCGTACAACTATAGCCAGGCGAACCGTTAAGAATAGAACGATAAGCATCCATCATGATCGGGTTATCTTCAAAAATCGCAACCCGTATATCTTGTTGGTTATTCACAATACAAATGTAGGTTTAGCTTAATTGTTTTGAAACCCTCAAATGGGTATTTAAAATTCTAATGTTATAGTAGTGCCGCCACCCGCCTGCGACTTGATATTTAATCTTGCGCCAATTTCATCCGCCCTCGCCTGCATATTCTTTAAACCATTGCCCCCATTTTTTTGCGAGGGTACAAAGCCCTGACCATCATCCTGGATTTTGAGCTGCAAATTGGCGCCCTTAGTGAACAAGCTGTAATAGATATTACTGCACTCCGCATATTTAAAACTATTGTTGATCGCTTCTTTACTAACGAGGTAAATCGCTTTGCGTTCTTGAATAGATAAATTTAATTCTTCACTTTCTTTATCTGTTTCAAAATGCATCTTTATGTTTTTGGATAAAGCGATGGACACGGCAAATGAGTTCAACCGCTGCAACAGTTTATCAATGCTGTCGTTTTGCGGATTAAAAACCCACACCATATCGCTTAGTTTTTCAATTACATCCTGTGTATAGTTTTTTACCTTAAGCAAATACTCTGATGCTTCCGCTGTTTTATTGCTTTGTAATTTTTCCGCGGCCATTTGGCTAAGCAGGTTAATGCCACTTATTGATGCGCCTATATCATCATGCAGATCCTGGCTGATGCGGTTGCGCATTTCAAATAATTTAATTTTTTGTTGCAACCTATAGCGAAACAAAACATAAACAGCCGCAATTAAAACAAGCGCCGACAAAGTATAGAACCACCAGGTTTGCCAAAACGCTTTTTTAATTACAAAAGAAAACACAGCAGGCTCACTCCATTTTGTATTGCGCAATTGCGCTTTTACCTTAAAGATATATTTAGCCGGTGGCAGGCCTACAAACGAAACAAAGTCGTTAGCAGATGGAGTGCTCCACGACTCATTTAAGCCTTCGAGCAAGTAAGAATATTTTATACCATCGGTACCCGATGAGGAAATGCCTTTGAAATAAATGCCCAGTGTATTATCACTGTGAGAAAGCTGCGGCTTGTAGGGCAACTGAAATATATCAACCAAAGAATCTGCATAGTCTCTCCAGTTGGTTTCCCGAAAGTTCAGCTTCAAATTCTCAATCTGAATGAAAGGCTGCGGCGGCTTATCCGATATTTTATCGGGATAAAAACATACCAGGTTACTAGGGGAAAAAAGCCAGATATTATTGTCATTATCCTTTGTTATTCTTGCGCCATAGGCATCACCTATCTTAAGATCAACGCCATCAAAAAAGCTGGTAATTTGGTGAGTTGGGTTTGAAAAAACAGCCACATTAGAATTGGTGCAAACCCACAGGTTATTTCTACCATCAAAACATAAAGAACTTACATTGTCGCTAGATAATCCATTTGCTTTTGTTAAGCTTTCTCTGAACACAAGACTGTCCTGCTGCCAGGTATAGCGGCGTAATCCGCGGCCTCCATAAAGCATCCATACATCGCCGGATGGATCATTGTAAAAATTGCGAACAAGCCCTTTCATATCAAATTCTTTCAATTGCACTTTACAATTGTTCTTAGCATTAATTGAGTAAACCAGGCCACTGTCTGTTGAAAACAACATTGTGCCGTTTGCGCATTCATGCAACCGGATAATGTTTCCTTTTACTTCCGCGTTATTTACAACAGGCATTAAGCTGTACCCGGTATCGTTGAATTGACAGGGATATTTTTGCGTTCCTACCGCTACAAATATCTTTTTCCTGCTTTCACTAAACAATACATCAAAAACTTCGTTGCCCAAATGCGCTAATCCCCTGCCTTGTTCGTACAGATCAGTACCATCCTGCATCAAAAGCAATAAGCCTCTTATAATGTACCAGTACCGGCTTCTGTTATCAAAAGCGTAACGGTCAATGATCAGTTCATTATTTCTTGGTAGAGTTTTACCTCTTATTTTCAGAATTTTACCAGTTAACAAACCCTTTTCAAAACTTTGCAACGTGAGGCTTCCGCTATTTAACAGCAGTGGACCAGATGGCGGCTGAAAAACATTGAAAAGCGTTTCTTTGGTGGTAGGAGCGGGCAGCGTAAAAGTTTGAAAGCACACATCGGATATCCTGAGTAAACCCTGTCCTGTGCAAACCCAGATGTTACCCTCCTTATCTTCAGTGATATGCTGCACAAGTATCTGTGGCTTGTAAACAACAATAGAATTCATGGTATCGCCTGGCAGCATGCATTGTATTCCTAAATCCTCGGCTCCTACCCATAACCTTTTTTTACTATCGAGGTAATACATAAAAGTATTCTTGAGCTTACCTGCCTTACCGGGCAATTTTACTAATTGCCGGTCAATGATCTCACACAAACCATCCGTCGTGGAGATAAGGAGGCGCCCCGACACAACCGATAGATAATTGTAGTGGTATCCCGTTTTGTTATACGGACCAATTATTTGGCAGTCACCCCCGGGTTTTTCCAATACAAGCAGGTTGCCATAATTAATATATAAACCTTCACTTGTCTCGATAATATCCCGGCAGGGATGATCTTTATACCCAAGGCATAAATCTATCTTCACCCACTTGTTGCCTTCAAATTTATACACGCCATCGCTGGTTGCAGACCATAGTTCGCCTTTTTTTGTTTCTATGAAACTGAACACCCAGGTAATCTTTCTTGAATCTGATAGCGGGTAGTTAATAAATTTACCCCCCCGGAATTCAGCCATACCTTTTGGCGTAGCTACCCAATATCTCCCGTGGCTATCCATAAAGCTTCGGAGAGTTCTTGAATCCGGCAGTCCGTCCGCTAACCCGTAATTAGTAAAATTTTTCCCGTCAAACCGACTCAATCCCTCGGGGGTGCCCACCCATAAATATCCATGTTTATCCTGGCAGGCGGCGTACGTGTAAGTGGAAGCCAATCCATCTTTTGCAGTATATAGCCGGGTAGTTATTTGCTGCGCTGTTATACGAAACACAAATAAAAAGATGAGTGTAACACAGTAAACAAATTTTACTAAAGGAACAGCAAAAAAGTATGACCATCTTTTTATCACACCGGCAGAATTTCATCAAATATCTTTATTCTTATTTTTATTTCAGTGCATATTTCTCCCGGCTATTCGCAAAGCTATTTACGTGGTGGTTATTCGTGAAGTATTTTGTTGTCTTCCATTCCGAAGGCAGGAAATAAATTTCCGGAGAAGAAAATGGCATTAAAGGAAAAGAATCGTGTAAAGAGGTGATATATAAAACCGAACAAGGATTTAAGCGCCGGGTGATTATCCTTTTTCTTTCCTTTGTAAAAGCATTTTAGCCCTGCTTTTACCGGCCTGCGAAGCAAAATCATAAATTATATAAGATGGAATGCATTCGGCCAATCCATTATTAATATTGACGTATGTTTTGGCGGCAGCCACATCGTTTTGCAGAGAATCGTTGTGTTGTCTTTTTAATTCAACTTCATCATTTAAATGCCCGATTACCATTCCAAGAAACTTCCCTTCAACTCCGCCACCCGGAATTGAAAATATCGGACTGCCGCTATTTCCGGCGTAAGAAAATCCATCTACTAAAAACAGCTCTTCGTTTTCAGATGTCCAGGATACTATACCCTTTCTAAAGAGTGGGTTTGATCGCCTGTCCCGGTACATGTTCGTTCCAAAAAATCCATTCTGCGTTCCAATGCCAGATGGAAATCCAACAAAGGTTATTTCTTCGCCGGCAAATATTTCATCCCGGCCACCTATGTAAGATTTTGGCAATGTCTTCATGTTGGTGATTGCAACCGTTTCATTTTTCTTGTTGATCAATGAAGCAGGAAGATTGCAAAAGATAGTTGCAAGATCAAGCGTGGCGTGCTTGTAATAATTGTTGCCCAATTCAACGGGGATAGTAAACAATAAATTGTTGCCATCAAACCCAACGGTTTGCTTGCCGCCGCTGCCCGATGTAAATGTTAGTGTATTTTGTTTGTTACTTACGAAAGCTTTTTTAAGCGAATCCGTTGCGGGAACGGCAGCGATTAATGTATCATGATGCGTAACATGTTCGCAGGTTACCAGGATGGTTTCATCAGACTTCTCGTCATAATTATACAAAATAAAAGCAGTGCCATGCGCCTTTAGCTCGCCATTAGATTTTTTGTACAATAAAATAGTTGCGTTTACAGTCGTTTTATAAAACTCCCGAAGTTGAGCTGTACATAGAACTGGCAGAGGCAAGAATAAAAAAAGCAATAATTTATTTTTCATGCTGGATAGGGTAAAGCTGTCAGGCTACAGATACGATATTAAGCTGGATGCAAAATGTAGCCTTTAAACCTACAACGCTCTACTCAAATTAATTATTGCAATAGACTGCACCATCGGGAAAATTTTGGCTGGCCACGAGGATATACGAACAGCATCAAACTGCGCAAGGTGCGGTCTGTTAGAATATACCAGCTATTTAAAAGTAAGTTGAAAGCCCCTTTTATTATTGTAGTTCGAAGCCAATAAAGGCCGGCATCATCAATTGATTAACGCCCTGTGTTCAAAAAGCCTTTTGTGAGTTAAAGTGAAAGTTGCAATGGCACCAGGGATACGGATCGCTGTGTTCTGTGTGGGTGGAAGGCTTATAAGCTCCATTTTTTTTCTACCTTGTTAAGGAGGGTTGTAACCAGGGATAACAATATGCCAAAAACAAATGCCCATAGAAAACCATCTATCTTGATACCCGAAACAAATTTATCCGCCAGCAGTATTATGATCACGTTAATTACCAAAAGGAATAATCCTAAAGTAATAATGGTAACTGGGAGGGTTAAAATAATTAT
The DNA here is from genome assembly GCA_039922055.1 of Ferruginibacter sp. Lineage (GTDB taxonomy): Bacteria > Bacteroidota > Bacteroidia > Chitinophagales > Chitinophagaceae > Ferruginibacter. The sequence continues at coordinate 34,044 of JBDSAP010000366.1, read as the reverse complement.
GAGTGGCTTTACAATAAAATTTAGCACCGCTAATACCAATGAAAAAATAATAGCCGTAATAAAGGAATTTATTGACACATGCGGGCTTAGTAATTTTGAAAGGCCGAATACTACAACGGCAGTGATAAGAATATTCACGATGAATCTCATAATATTTTTTTTGAAAGCTACTGAAAAATTTCTAATATTTCTCCATGGTAAACAAGAAGGGTGCATTCCAAATCAAAATCGACAAAGTCTGAGGAAATTTTGTCTTATGAACAGATAATCAGGAAAACAGCATGGATGGTTTCGAAACTGATTGCTCGCTGCATAAACCTAATAATCCGGTTGCGGGTAACAACAGAAGAATATTTTCCTGCTCAAGGAAGTGTCCTTAAACTGTTGAAATCATTGATTGAACATTCATGTATACCTTTGGGCATAATAAACTTTATAGATGTCCTTTACCGAACTAAATCTCACCGCTCCCTTATTAAATGCTTTGAGCGATATGGGCCACAATAACCCTACTACCATACAATACCGTACTTTTTCCACTGCTATGTCGGGAGCAGACCTATGTGGTATTGCGCAAACAGGTACAGGAAAAACAATTGCATATCTTTTACCGTGCCTGCGCCAATGGAAATTCGCTAAAGAAATTGCGCCGCAGATAATGGTACTTGTGCCCACAAGAGAACTGGTAGTACAGGTTGTGGAAACCATCAACAAGCTAACCGCTTACATGAGCGTAGAAGCTGTTGGCGTGTATGGCGGCGTAAATATTAACACACAAAAATTATCTGTAGAGAAAAAAGTGGACGTGCTGGTGGCAACACCCGGTAGGCTTTTCGATCTTGCCATGAGCGGATCCCTTAAATTGAAATCAATAAAGAAATTGGTGATCGATGAAGTGTATGAAATGCTCAACCTCGGCTTTCGCACACAACTTAAAAACATACTTGACCTGTTGCCTGAAAAACGGCAGAACCTTTTATTTTCGGCGACGCTTACAGATGATGTGGAAGGCCTGCTGCAATTATATTTCACCAACCCGGTAATGATAGAAGCAGCGCCAACCGGCACCCCGCTGGAAAATATTCAACAGTATGCATATGAAGTGCCCAACTTTTATACAAAGGTCAATTTGCTGCAGTTGCTGCTCGCAGAAGACAAAGACATGACAAGGGTATTGGTATTTGCGGCGAGCAAAGCATTGGCAGATGAACTCTTTCAGCAGCTTGAACCTGTTTATGAAGGCACGGCCGGCGTTATACATTCCAATAAAGAACAGAACCATCGCTTTAATACCGTAAAGCAATTTAAGGAAGGCGTTTATCGCTTTATCATTGCTACAGATATTGTGGCCCGGGGTATCGATATTGCGGAAGTATCGCACGTTATTAATTTTGATACACCGGAAGTACCCGAAAATTACATGCATCGCATCGGCAGAACAGGGCGTGCAGACAAGCAGGGAATCGCCATTACCTTTATTACGCCGAAAGAAAAAAAACTACAAGACAATATTGAGGCATTGATGAATTATAAAATTCCCATCCGGCCACTGCCGGAACATCTTGAAATTTCGGAAACCCTTACTGAAGATGAAATGCCGAAAGTTTACATGAAAGAGATCGAAATAAAAGTCCCTAAAAAAGAACCCGCCGGCCCGGCCTTTCATGAAAAATCTGCCAGGAACAGTAAAGTAAATTTTATAGTGCGGCGTAAAGACAGGATGATGAAAAAATATGGCAAGCCAATAACACGTGGACAAAAAAGGAAGTAAAAATCACCGCCTCCTCTGCTTCAAATAAAAAGGGTTTTAAAACCTTATCCCTGCCAGAAGACTGATGCCCTGGTATTTAAATTCCTTCACATTAGATCGCTGACCAATGCCGATATGGTTCAGCCCATGCATATATCTTATGGAGGCAAAAAAAGATTCTGTTACATCTGCCTGTAGCCCAACAGTAGCACCGATGCTGCGTTCCTCTACATCGTGCGTAATGGAGGTGTTAATTCCGTTGTCAGTAGAACGGGCGTTTATCAGCAGATCAAACTGGGGTCCGGCAACGATGGCAAACCTCGAATAAAAATTATAATTCAATAAAACCGGCAGCGATAAATAGTTGTTGGTATACTTTATGCCCTTGCTTTTATCATCACCATTTCGTTGCAAATAATAATACTCCGGTTGCAGGTAAAGATTTTCCATCAATTCAATCCTTACCAAACAGCCTATTGAAATTCCCGGCTTCCAGGAGGCTGCCTGCGGAGTAGCAGTAGAAGTAATGCTGTTGTTAAAATTCATATTGGAAACATTAGCTCCTGCCATCACAGCAAATTTTTTCTCAGGCTTATCAAAAACCTGCGCAAACAAATGTGTATAGCAAATTGTGGTTATAACAAGGAAACAAAGCTTTAGATTTTTGCCCATCTTATTTTTATATTTAAAACTCAAGTGTAATATTAACGATCTCTTGCAAATAAAATGGTAAGGCTGTCATTGGGCCACCACCTCATCAAAAGTAGCATAGGCTCTCGTTCTTACATCATTTAACTGCGGTATCAAACCTTCTGTGTTCTTTGTTTGCGCCATTTGTTTCAGCAGTATCAATTCATTTTTTCGCAGACTGATATAGAGAATCACTTTTGCTGCTTTGGCATGTGAATCCGGTGAGATATTATATTTTGTAGTATTGCTGATCAACTGGTTTGCCTCTTCCCACTGCGGCAATCCTATATCATCTATTTTTTTTACGAGGTCATCGTCTGTCAAAGTACTGTCGTTCACAAATTCATTAATGGTTTTATGTATATTATCAAACCTCGACAGATCGGCGTTGAATTTGTCATTGTCCGCATAAGATGCTTCTTTTATTTCTTTTAAGGTTTTTACCCGTTCTACATCCACACCTTTATTTTTGTCAAGATAAGCATACGAAATAACCAATGTAAGCACTACTAATCCCGGAACCAGCCATTGTAATTTCTGTTCCTGCTTTTCTTTTCTCAGACCAAACACGTAAGCCAAACCAACAACAAATCCACTAACCAGCCCACCAATATGTGCGGCGTTGTCTACTCCACCCTTCATGCCGTATGCCAAATTGTAAACTATAAATATTCCCGTGCTCTGTAGCAATTGCTGCCTCATTTTTTTAGGTACAAGATTACTGGTTAATAAGGCGATGAATAACCCGTACAAACCAAACACAGCGCCCGATGCACCTGCGCTATTTAAAGGTTCGGTATGCCACCAAAGGCTGGTAAGGCTTGCCAATATACCCGTGCAGATATAAGCTGCGGTATATCTTATTTTGCCAAGCATTGGCTCCAGGTAAATGCCAACAGTGTACAAGCAATACATATTCATAAGCAGGTGTATAATGCCGAAATGAATGAACGTACTCGTTAACAAACGCCAATAGTCCCCGGTTAATGTAAGTGGCGAATAATTGCTGCCCCAGCTTATGTGGACAAGACTATTGGCATCAACGATACCTGCTCCATTTGCTGCCATTAAAATAAACACCAGCACATTTATCCCAATAATGGTATAGGTAACATACAGGTTACTTCCGGATAAATTCAATGCTTTGTCCATTTCTAATTGCTCTCGTGTTTCTTCCTCCGCCAGATTGATGGTCTTTGCTTTTATTGCATTTACAGACGCAATATTATTTGTTGTTTTTTCGATCGTGGCCGAGTTTTTAGCGGCTTCAAATGCAGCAACCAGTTTGTTGGTGTTCTTTTTATTGGTGCCCAAAATGTCCATCATTTCCTGGTTTACCATTTCACTTGTAATCGTAAGCTGTCCTTCACTTACTGCACATATTATTTGTTGCCCCTTGGTCTTCCATTTACCCGGCGTGCTTCCACATACGTTGTTTTCGCCTGCGTATACCACATTCCAGTCAAGGTCCTGCATAGCCTGGTAGCTATATGCAAGGGCAGTTTCATTGTCAATACCGTTAAGGCTAATTCTTTGTTGGTTTTTGGGCATAATGATTATTTATAACAAGATGATCTTATTGGTGATTTTTTTTACTGCTTACAAACGAATATCTAAGCAAAAAAGTATTAAGGAAAATAAGCACAAGGTTTTTCATTTTTTTTCTAACAAGAATCTCAAAAACTACTTGTACCATAAATAACCCGCTGTTTCTTTCAAATACAAATCCCAGGTAAAAAGTGTTCCAAGGCTGGGTATTATCGACGAGATCGTATGGATTCCTCGTCCGGCAAAATAGTTACAGGGATAACCAACCGTTTGCATGCCTGCATTTTTAAAAATGACTCCGGCCCTTGGTAGATGATGTGCCGAAGTGATGAGCAGGTAAGGCGGTTTTAAATTATTCGAATCCAAAATCTTTCTTGCGTTGGCAGCATTCTCAAGCGTATTGTCCGATCTGTCCTCCACAAAAATAACGGAATCAGGCACACCCATTATCACCAGTTCTTTCTTTACAAACTCCCCTTCTCTAAATGTTTCGAGCTCTGCTTTTCCGTTGCCTCCACTCACCAAAATGTGTGAGATGTTTCCGAGTTTATATAATTTGAGCGCCTGTATAAACCTATCTGCGGTGGCATTAAAAGCGCCGTTACCATAAGCGTCAGGACTGGCAAATCCACCGGCCACAATGCCGCAGCTATAAACTGTGCCAGGGCTGATTGCAACGGGTGCCGGCTGCCATTTACGGGCATACCAGTCCAACAAAAACTCGTTGCCAAATATTATAAATACCAGCAGTGCTGTGACTCTGAATATTTTTTTGACTTTAGCCGAACGAAGTAAAAAGGAGGTAAGCAACAATAATACTATCCAGTGAAAAGGTGATAAAAAGAAGGTAAGAACCGAAGAGAAAAACTGGTGCATATTTTTTTGCTGATTTATTGAGATGTCATTTTACTTAGCCACTGTTTGAAGCACCTTCCATATTTCCGCTGCCACAAATACATTTCCTGTTGGATTCAAATGCACACGGTCTGTTGTTAAAATGCCTTTTTCAGCATTGGTTGGATTATTCGCCAACAGGTAATCTGAAAATGATTTGCGCAGATCGCAAACGGGTAATGAAAGATCCTTTGCTATATTTCGTATGATATTGCTGTAATTGTTAAGGTCGCCATCCTGCTGGTTTGAATTATCATTTCGTTCGCCAATTACAGATGGCGTGCAAACAATCACCTTTATATTTTTATCCTGGAACTTTTTTATGATGGCACGGTAAAACTTCTCAAATTTGTCAGCATCTGTGCCGGTGCCGGAAGACGCTTTATGCCACACATCATTAATGCCAACATAGATCACAACTATATCAGGATTCTTTTCCAATACATCACTTTCAAGACGCAGGTAGAGATCGTACACCTTGTTGCCACCAATGCCTGCACCCACTAACTCGATGGAGTCGGGTAATTTGGAGCGCTTGATGATGCTGTCCATTTTGGTGATATAACCAGTGGGTTGTACACCCGCCTGCGTGATGGAATCGCCAAAGAATACCACTTTAATTTTTTTGGGAGGATTGGTAAAAGATAGCATTGCGAGTGGAATAATTAATAAGAGTTTAGATAAGTGCTTCATGGTAAATATTATGATTGATGATGTGAGATTGAAATGTTGAACACGAATTTTAAAACACGAATTACACGAATTTGGCTTTTGGTTTACACGAATTGATCTTTTAAAATTCAATGAACTGTTTGGTCCTTTTATTCTGAACGGATTAATTATAATGTTGGTAAAAGCTGCCATACGATCTGCCGTACAAGTGAGTGACACAACGATGCTTAATTGAAATACAAATGCTTGTCTCCAAATTTCCTTTCTAAAATAACTCTCTGCAACTTTCTACAATCAAAAGCCTTAAGCATTTGCCAATGCCCGATCCAAATGTACATAGCCGCCATCTACATACAGGAGTTGGCCGGTGGTATGACTGGATTTTGGAGACAATAAAAACGCAACCGTGTTTGCAATTTCTTCGGCTGTTGTCATCCTGTTTTCTAAAGGAATTTTTGATTCTATTTCCCTCAGCTTTGCCTGCGGATCTGGTAGTGTCTTGATCCACTTTTCGTACAAGGGCGTAAAACATTCGGCAACCACCACGGCATTTACACGGATGCCATACTTTAATAATTCTACCGCCCATTCTCTTGTTAAGGCATTGCGGCCACCATTGGATGCGGCATAGGCAGAAGTATGGCCCTGGCCCGTATCAGCTACTTTTGAAGTGATGTTTACGATAGCGCCTTTCGACTTTATTAATTCAGGCAAGGCATAATGTGCAAGCAGGTAATAATGCACCACATTTTTGTGAAGCGATGCGATGAAGTTTTCGTAGTTACCGTTTTCCAAACCCACGCCATCATTTATACCGGCGTTGTTCACAAGCCCATCAATGCGGCCAAATTGATCGATCACCGTTTTAACCGACCGTTCACAAGCGGCAGGATCACTTAGTTCAGCTACCACCTGGAAACCCTGGCCGCCAGCTTCTGTAATGTTTTTTATTGTGTTCTTATTATCTTCTTCGTTGCGGCCAATGATGACCGGGATAGCGCCTTCGGCGGCTAACAATTTTACAATTCCTTCCCCGATGCCCCTTGCGCCGCCACTTACAATGATCAGTTTATCTTTTAATCCGAGGTCCATTGTTTTACTTTATAAATTATAAAATTTAGTTGCGTTGCCGCCAAAGAAAAGCTCCTTTTCATTTTCGCTGAATGCCGCAAAATATGCGGTTGTAATTTCAAGCACCTGCTCATAAGAAGCGGCTACAAGACATACCGGCCAGTCGCTGCCGAACATGATGCGGCCCGTACCAAAAGATTGTACAACTACATCCATGTATGGAGCAAAATCTTCCTGCTTCCAGCCTGTCCAATCCGCTTCAGTAACCATACCGGATAACTTACAATAGACGTTCTCAAAATTGCCAAGCGCACGTATATTATTTTCCCACTCCGTTATTTCGCCGGCTTTAATCGCTGGCTTTGCAATGTGATCGAGCACAAACTTTTGATCGGGAAAAGCAGCCACTAACTCAGCAGCATACCCAAGCTGATCGGGGAATATAAGGATGTCGTAAGTGAACCCAAATTTTTGTAATTTTTTTATCCCGTTCTTAAAGGCTGGCTTTAACATCAGCGCTCTATCCTGCTCACCCTGCAATACATGGCGAAAGCCTTTCATCTTTTTAAAAGAGCTATAATAAGCAAGCCGGTCTTCTATATTTCTTGCCTGCAAATCTACCCAGCCAACAATGCCTCTAATGAAATCGAATTCATCTGCATTCATTAAATGAAATTCATTTTCTATTTCGGCCTGGTCGCTTTGTACCACCACACAGCCATCAAAATCATTTTGCTGAAGCAATGGGTGCAGGTCGCCGGGAAGGAAGTCCCGCTGTATGATTTGCATTTCGTCCGTGATCCAAGTGTCACGAACCGGGCTGTATTGCCAGAAATGCTGGTGTGCATCAATTCGCGGCATAGGCTATACATGTTTGTTTACTGGTTCCGAGACCGTCAATACCAAGCTCCATAACGTCGCCGGGTTTTAAATATACCGGCGGGTTAAAGCCTAAACCAACCCCGGCCGGAGTGCCTGTTGAGATCACATCGCCTGGCAATAAAGTCATAAACCTGCTGACATAAGATACCAGGAATGGAATATTGAAAATAAGGTTTGCTGTGGTGCCATCTTGCATGATCTTATCATTCACTTTAAGCCAGAGCCTTAAATTATTTACATCTTCAATTTCATCTTTTGTTACCAACCACGGGCCTAATGGAGCAAATGTGTCGCAGCCTTTTCCTTTATCCCAGGTACCACCTTTTTCCAGTTGAAATTCTCTTTCGCTGATATCATTGTGCAGGCAATAGCCGGCCACATATTCCATAGCATTTGCCTCTTCCACATAACTGGCTTTTTTCTCTATTACCACAGCCAGTTCTACTTCCCAATCGGTTTTTACAGAATTTTTTGGAATGATTACATCATCAAAAGGACCGGCCATTGCTGTGGTGGCCTTCATAAAAATTACGGGTTCAAGTGGCGGCGTTGCATTGGTTTCCTTTGCATGATCCGCATAATTTAAACCGATACAAATTATTTTGGACGGTCTTGCAACGGGTGAGCCAAGTCGTACACCTTCCGGCACAGGTACTAACATGGTTTTACGTTCATGTATCATCCATTCAAGATGTGGCAGACCGCCGTTACCAAAAAACCTTTCATCATAATCATTGATGAAGCCGGATACATCATAATTTAATCCATCCATGTATATACCGGGCTTCTCTTTATTAAGTTCTCCAAACCGAATCAGTTTCATTTATTATTTTTTTGGTGTTAGATATTTATTTTAAACAAAGAATAAAATGATGAACAATTTTTTTGAACCCGTCAGAAGTTTTTCAATTAAGCTTCAGTGGCGTCGCACTCTTGTACATTATATCAACGACGAGCAAAATACCAGGTCACTAATTTACCCCTTGCACCGTATAACACCACCTTTGTGAAATGTCTCACTAAGGCGTATTCAATTTTATAGAGCCGCCATCGATCGGGTAATCACAACCCGTGATAAAAGACGCTTCATCGGAACATAGGTACAACATGAAATTCGCAATCTCCACTGGTTCCGCCATCCGGCCGATCGGTTGTGTTTTTGATAATTTTTCAAACATTTCAGTTTCCCTGCCGGGATAATTTTTTGCTAGAAAATTATCAACAAACGGAGTATGCACCCTGGCCGGTGATATGGAGTTACAACGGATACCAACACCCAGGTAATCTTTGGCCACAGAAAGCGTCATTCCCAATACAGCACCCTTGCTCATGCTATATGCAAACCGGTCATTCAATCCCAGGCTGGCCGCAATAGAAGCCATGTTCAGGATCACGCCGCCCTTGTTTTCTGTCATTATTGGGATCACTTCATGCAGGCAATTGTACATACCTTTTACATTCACTTTAAACACCCGGTCAAAATCTTCTTCGGAAGTATTGTCGGCCCGGCCAATGTTGGAAATGCCGGCGCAGTTAACGAGAATATCAATTTTAGCGACCTTAGCAAATAAGGACCTTACCTCTGCCTGCTCCGTTACATCGGTGATATGTTGAACGGCATTTCCGCCAGCATTTGTTATTTCATCCACTGCTTCCGTTAAGCCGAGTGAATTCATATCGAGCAAGTGCACGGTGGCTCCCTGTTGCGCAAAAACCAGGGCACAGGCCTTTCCAATTCCACTGGCAGCGCCGGTAATAACTGCGTTTTTATTTGTTAGATCGAACATAGTTTTCTTAATCTGTTAGAGAAAATATTTTATCCATCAATACCCATTTTTCACCGGGCTTTGCGCCAGGAAGCGCCTGTTGATATTTCCACATCAATTGCTCCCATTGCTGCACTTTATCATCGGCTGCATCTGCCATTGTCTTCTCCTCAAAACTAAAATCATCATTTACTTCCATGATCATAAAAAGCCGACTACCAAACCTGTAAAGGTCCATCCGCTGTATCCCTGCATCTCTAATAGTTTGCTGTATGTAAGGACTTACGTTCTTATGGTAAGTTTCGTATTCTTTGATGAGTTTTTCATCATCTACCAGGTCAAGCGCCAGGCAAAAACGTTTCATAATTCTGTATTAATGTATTTCGCTTAAAACCTCTGCTTCTTTTTCAGAGTGCTTGTATCCTTTCCATCCAAAATAAAATACAAACGCAAAACAAATGAAAGGTACCACATATCCATATTGAATATTATGGGTGATGTCTGCAATATATGCAAGTACCGGGGGCAAAATGGCCCCTCCTACTATTGACATGATAAGCAGGCTGGAACCGGATTTGGTATCTGCGCCAATATCCTGTATTCCCAATGCAAAAATAGTGGGAAACATGATAGACATAAAAAATGCAATGCCAATAGTTGAATACAAGGTAATGATACCAGAGCCAAAAATAGTTACCAGTGTGAGCAACATACATGCAACTGAATAAATTGCCAGCAGCTTTGGCGGATTAATATATTTCATCAAAAATGTTCCGGCAAACCGGCCAACCATAAAGGCAAGTCCTGCTGCCCCCGAATACCAGGAAGCTTCTTTTTCAGTTAATGAAGCGGCCTTTGTTGCAAATAAAATCAGGAAGCTTAGTACACACACCTGGGCCCCCACATAAAAGAACTGTGCGACAACGGCCCATTTAAGATGCTTATGTTTGAATGCATGCATCACCCCACGCTTGCCATCATCATCTTCATCTTTTTTATCGGGTAATTTGGAAAAAAAGAAAATGGCTGCAACTAATAGGATACAAGAGCCTAAAATAATGTATGGAAGCTTTACGGTACTTGTTTCCGACAGCAGGTAAGCTTGCCGGGCCTGCTCCGTCATGCCGGATAATTCCGCATCGTTGCCGGCACTACTGGAAAGAATAAATTTCCCCCCAATAAGCGGCGCAAGAAAAGCAGCAAGGCCGTTGAATGATTGCGCAAAATTTAATCGTTGTGTAGCAGTTTCAGGTGCACCCAGGATAGTAGCGTAAGGATTGGCAGCAGTTTCGAGGATGGCTAGCCCACATGCAACCACGAACAAGGCGCCAAGGAAAAAAGCATACTGCATGGTATTGGCAGACGGCACAAACATAAAGCAGCCAATTGCAAAAAGAGCAAGGCCAATGAGTATGCCCGTTTTATACCCATATTTACGCATGATGATACCGGCTGGTATCGCCATTAAAAAATACCCGATGTAAACAGCGGAATCCACCAGTGAAGCCTGTACGGTGTTTAAACTAAATGCCCTTCTCAGGTGAGGGATCAGGATCGGATCGAGGTTGTGAATAAATCCCCAGAAAAAAAACAAGCTTATAATGAGGATGAACGGGAATAGGAAATTGTCAGTTTTTTTCATTGATGTAATTGGCAAGTGGACCAGGAACTGGTCACTTAATTAAAAGGCGTTAAAGATAGGAATTGCAGGCTTAAATATCTTTATAAATTGAACTGTTGCTAAGGATAAATAGTTTTACAATTAGGGAATATCCGTCAACTGAACAGTGGCCGGCCTATTTCCCAATGCAACCCGAATGGGTCAACCAGTCTTCCTAATCTCCAGCCATGATCCTCTCCTACGGCAAACACTTCTAAAGCGCCCGCCTTTATTGAGTTTTCAAAAAACTCATCAGGGTTTTGCACGGTTAAGATCATCCTTACAGATTCCCCGCCCAGGGATTCAGCATCATTTTCATTCCCTGTAAATTCTTCACTCACCCAAAACTCTGCGCCTTGCACTGAAAGTCTAACCACCGGCCCGCCTTCAGGAACATCGAGACGGTACACTTCGGTTGCTCCGAATGCAGCTTTATAAAATTCGATTGCCTTTGTACTATTTCTTACAGATAGCCATGGAGCAATGGATGTGGGAATAGCGGTATTTTCGTTACTATCTTTTAATTCTCCTTCCTTCATTTAGATTGAATTTAAAAGTGCAGGCAAATCTAAATAATTGAATCGGTTTTAAGTGGCGGTATTGTGGAAAGGGTGCACTTCAATCCGTCGCACCGAACGTTCCTATGGAACGAATAAGCAATTCCGTTCATTTTCTACCCACGAGTCGTTCCGAAGTAACGTTTGGTAGGTAGCCTATAACAGCAAAGTAGTTTAAGCGTTCCACAGGAACGCCTCATACAATGCGACAATTCTATATACACCATTGTTAGCTTACCGATAGCCAATAGAATACAATTTCGAATTTTCAGAGTCAGGCTCCCCTCTCCTTTGGAGAGGGGTTGGGGGTGAGGTCAAACGGGTTGCAGAATTAAACGAATGTTTTATAACCTATAAACATCCCCTTTAATAAAAGTGTATACTGCTTTTGTTGCGCCGCCTGGAGCAGGAGGAATTTAGAATGCACGCTTGCGGAAATATAAAACCCATATTAACACGATAAAGCGTCACAAACTCACTTTACCTCGTACCACAATTTACCTTTCTTCATATCCGGCGAAGCGGCATTGAAAATATTGTCTAAACTATATTCACGTGCTTCACTCTCAGACAACTGCTTCGACCACGATACTCTTTGAACCGTGTTGGCGCCTGCTCCCTTATTGTTGTGCTCTGCATAAAAAACAGTTTTTTCATTTTCCGCATTGCCCCAGTTATCCCAGCCTGCAGGTGCAATTTGTTTAGGCAATTCACAACGAATAAAAACTGTACGGGAAAAGGCCCGCCACGGCCTGCCGAGATAAAGTTTACTGACAATCGAATCCGCCTCTATTTTGCAATCAAGAAATACAAAGCCAAACCTATTCCCCTGCGGCGTATTAGCGGCTGTTATAAAAGAATTTGATTTTGCCTTGATGGTACAATTTTGAAACACCACGGTTGCCGGGCCGAAGATAAAATCGGTGGTGCCTTCAATATAACAGTTTACAAAATATTGCCTGGCATTTTCGCCGCCGGCATAAATGGTATCCTGGTTGCCAATAAAGCGGCAATTTTTAAACACAGCCTTATCAGCTTCCACATGCAGGGCAACTGCTTGTCCAACCGGACCTGCTGAGTTTACAAAAGTTATATTCTCCGCAATAAAACGACTGCCGGCGATCTTCGCTGTATAAGAATTAAAAGTGTTCAGCTTTCCCCTTCCCGAATAATCATTGAAAGTAATAATGGTCTTTTCCACGCTTTCACCAATGAAGGTCACGTCTGTATTATTAGAGGGCAATTCTATCTTTTCATTATACACGCCATTTTTTATGTGCAGTGTAATGCGGGCCAGTGGAAAAACCCGCATAGCATTAATGGCATCTTGTATAAACATATAATCACCGCTGCCATCTTTAGCTACCGTAAATTCATATTTATATTGCTGCGGGTTGGATGTTTGTGCAACTATATTAAAAGAGATTGTCACAAATAAAATTGCCAGTAATGATCGCCTGTTCATACTTGTTATTTAGAATTTTACTTTACAAAAACCTTCCTTAAAAACTCATCGATATATTTTACCGTTGGCTGAAACCATGGCTCAAACAAAGGGAAGGAATGCGGCGCTCCTTCAAAGTTTTTTACAGAAGAATAAATATTATTTTCATTCAGCACTTTTATATAATCCTCCCGGCCGGCATGCATCCGCGACACCGAACTGTTGATAAACAATGTTGGTGGTGTGCGGCTGCTCACATAGCTTAATGGAGATGCCGTTTCCCATAATTCCATGTTGTCTTTTTTTGGGTAGCCGAACCAATAAGTAGCCGCAGAAGTTCTCTCACTATCATCGCCTTCCCCACCATCGGGATGCACAAAAGATAGTGTGCCATCCATATCCACCACGGCATTTACATTCGAACTCATATCCGTATTACAATTGGTTCCTTCAAACAGCGGCATGTTTCCCGTTGTACCCATAAATGCAGCCATTTCGCCACCGGCAGAAAAACCCATTGATACTATCTGCGCTGTATCTATATTATATTTTTCACCATTTTTTTTAACCCATCGTATCGCTGCTTTTATATCATAGATCGCTGCCGGAAAAAGAGCTTCGGTAGACAATCGGTATTCAGGAGTAAAAACCACGTAACCCAGGTTGGCAAGGCTTTGCGCCAATGGATAATGTTGTGTTCGATTGCCGGTGCGCCATCCGCCGCCATGAATTATTATTATTGCCGTATGTTTTATTTTGCCAGTGGTATTTGGATAAAAAGCATCCAGCAATAAGTCACGCTTGCCGGTATTGCAATAGCTTATATTTCTTTTCTCCGAAACATTCCTGAATTTAAATTCAGGCACAATTTTAATGTCCGGAAAATCTTTCTTTGTACCGGCATAAGCACTGTAAATGGTGTAGCCCGTATCTGGTTTTCCCGTAATGCCGACGGTTGACTGGGCTTCTATATTTAATGATATAGTGATAGATGAAAAGAGAAGAATAAAAAATTTTATCCGGCGTTTGATTCGTTTTTTGTTCTTATGAGATTGTTGTTTTGGGTTCATAGTATGGTTCCTTTTTTTCTTGCCTTTTCTAATAAATTTTTTGATGCACGCTAATCTGTCCGTCTTCTGATTAGTTTTATAAAGTTATTTCTAAACCCGAAATCTTATCCGGTTATTTACGGCAACGTTTGCGCAGGTACCCAGCAGAAAAACCTTGTGGATCTTCTTAGGCAGCCTGTCCGCCGCGGTGGATCGTACCCGATGGCTGCCGGGTCTTGTACTATGGTTTTTTCATCGGCAAAAAAAGCAGGAACTATAAAGTTATAGTCCCTGCCGTGTACCATTCGACTGTTGATTTTTTACAGCAACTTTTTCTTAAAGCTACACTCCACAAAAGGGCCGCCCTTAAAGCAGCCCGATCTTATATTTTTAATAGGTAGGATTCCGACTTAACCTCCCTTGTAACTTGAAGTCGTTGCCTGGTCAAAGGGCAGCAACTCACTTTAACCCGCTGTAAAATAATTTGCCGGCACCTCTGCACCTGCATAATACACGATCTCTTCACCAGATATGAGGTATATTGGTATGTGCCGGCGAATTTATTATTTACTGAACCATCCCGGCCATGCAATTGCCGGACATGCGCTGAATAATTTTAAATTGAGGAACATTTTTGTTATGCCGATATTTGCAAATAATGAGATTTGAAAGCATTACTATAAAGGATATTGGCAAAGCATTGGGGCTATCGACTTCAACAGTTTCCCGTGCATTGCGGGGCAGTTACGAAATAAGTGCGGAAACAAAAAAGCAGGTGCTGGAGTATGCTGAAAAAATGAACTATCGCCCCAATCCCATTGCGTTAAGTTTGAAAGAAAGAAGAAGCCGTTCCATTGGTGTGGTAGTTTGTGAAATAGCAAACAATTTTTTTTCGCAGGCAATCAATGGTATAGAATCCATTGCTTATAACAGGGGCTATCACGTTATCATATCGCAGAGCCACGAATCTTATGAAAGAGAAGTGGTGAATGTGCAGCACCTGGCATCGAGATCCGTAGATGGCCTGCTTGTGTCGCTTTCAAGTGAAACAACTGACCTTACTCATTTTGTAGAATTGCACGAGAAAGGCTTGCCCATTGTTTTTTTTGATCGCATCACAAACGAGATCAATACGCATAAGGTAATTGCGGATAATTACAAAGCAGCTTACGAAGCCACCGTGCACCTTATAAAAAATGGATATAAAAAAATAGCACACATTACATCAGCGCCGTTTCTATCTATTACAAAAGAGCGGTTAGAAGGTTATAAAAACGCTTTGCTGGAAAACAATTTGTTGTACGATGAAAAGCTGGTAAAATATTGCAGTCACGGCGGCATGATAGCAGAAGAAATCGAGGATGCGCTTGGTAATTTATTCAAGATAAAACAAAAGCCAGATGCAATTGTTGCGGCTGGCGATCGCATTACCAACAGTTGCCTTATGGCAATAAAAAAACTGAACCTGAAAGTACCAAAGGATATAGCGGTAGTAGGTTTTAGCAACACAAATATCCCCGAACTTTTTTCGCCCACGCTTACCACGGTGAGGTTGCCTGCATTTGGAATGGGACAGGTAGCCATTGAACTATTGATACAATTAATAGAGAGCAAACATCGTGTAACAGAATTTGAAACCAAAGTGCTGCAAACAGAATTTATCACCAGGGAATCATCCGGGGCAATGATGCCGGCAAATAACAAATAACTTTACAAAATTTTTGGATGCCGATGTTTGTTTACGCAGCGCTATCTGTGTGAAAGTCGATAAGCAATTGTGGCTACCCTTATGCGTTACATTAAAAATATATGATGCAAATACAAATATTAAAATCGAAAGTGCACCGTGCAGTAATAACTGAGGCCAATCTGAATTATGTTGGCAGTCTTACATTAGATGAAGACCTGATAGATGCTGCGAATATGATCGAGAATGAAAAGATACAGGTGGTGAATGTGAACAACGGAGAAAGGCTGGAAACCTACCTGATCAAAGGC
The DNA here is from genome assembly GCA_039922055.1 of Ferruginibacter sp. GTDB lineage: Bacteria > Bacteroidota > Bacteroidia > Chitinophagales > Chitinophagaceae > Ferruginibacter. Next base: position 18,063 of record JBDSAP010000366.1, on the reverse strand, counting down.
GCACGTGGCTCAGGCATTTGCTGCCTGAACGGACCTGCGGCAAGAAAAGGAGCAGAAGGAGATGTGGTGATCATTATCTCGTATGCTTTGATGGATTTTGAAGAAGCTAAAACATTTAAGCCTGTTATTATTTTTCCTAAATCGGGGAATGTATTGTAAAGGGAGCTACAATTAAATTGTGAGCAAATCAATTGTAGGATGCCTGATTTTTGTAAGACTAATATCAACATTTATTGGAACAAACTTAACTGCACCGGCCTTAAGGAAGTAATAGGCCTCAGTTTGGGGGTGTTAGTTATTGAAGGCATTTCAATATTAATTGCAGACTTTTCAATATTATAAATGGCAGTTTGCTCATAGCGGGAAGCGATGATAATTTCGGTTCCTTTTGCCTGGTCATAAAATAATTTGTGTGCAAGCTTTGGGCAATTGTTGTGTTGAGATAAATGAGAAAGAAATAAATGGCTCATGAAAGAAGGTCGATACTTTGTAAATACTTCCAACGCCTGCTTGTTTGATAAATGCCCCTGACCGTTGCGTATGCGATTCTTCAGAAAATGAGGATACCTGCCATTCTCCAACATTGCTTCATCATAGTTAGCCTCCAGGAAAGCTGCATGGCAGAGGCTAAAATATTTGATCAACTGCTGGCATGGTGCACCAATATCTGTAAACACTCCGATATTAACTTCATTGCAACTAATGATGAAACTGTGTGGGTCAGCAGCATCATGGTATTTGGGAAAAGCGGTTACCGTAATATCACCGATCTGTATGGGTTCATAAGCCGTGAAGCTGTACAACAACGCTGGTTTAATGCGTATGCCTCCCATTGTTGAAGTGGCGTTTGTAATGTAAACCGGAAGCGAATATTTTTCAGCAATTACCGGCAGTCCCTTAATATGATCTGTATGTTCGTGAGAGATAAAAATGGCCTTCACTTTTTTCATGGAAAGACCAAGCTGGTTCATTCGCTTTTCCGTTTCCCGGCAAGCAAGACCGGCATCTACCAGCACAGCTTCATGATCGTTGCCGATATAATAGCAATTGCCGTTGCTGCCAGAATTTAATGATGTAATTGATAAACACATTTGTAGCTACAAAGAAAGTTATTTTTTGTGTGATTATAACGTATCGGTGTATCCTCGAATGCTTTTCTCGCTGAATTTTATACACATTATTAATTCGGCAGACTCTGTGTTTTGCTGTTGCCCAAAGCTTCAAAAGTACAAGAGGGCGACGCAACAATGATGCAATGAAAAACAAATGTCTGGACAAATATTTTCTTTCAGATATCAATAAAAAAGATTTGGCATCGACAGGGAAAAGCCCTTCGCAAAAAATAAAATAAGGCGCAAAACAATATTATAAAGCTTTTAAATATTTGTAATAGTTATTACCTTCACGAACAATTTTCGTCCCTTGTTTTTGGCTGATTTTTTTCTCTAAATTTTAAAACGTAGTCACATGAATGTTGAAGATATCCAGGTCATTTGCAAAAACCTGCCGGCAGTTACGGAAGATATTAAATGGGAACATGACCTTGTGTTTTCTATTGGGGGAAAAATGTTTTGTGTTGTTGGCCTTGATCAAACCCCCACGTCTGCATCGTTCAAAGTGAGAGACGAGGAATTTGAGGAGATGAGCAGCAGGGCTGGTTTTAAGCCTGCACCGTACGTGGCAAGATATAAATGGGTGATGATTGAGGATATTAAAAAAATGAACAAGGCCGACTGGAAAAAATATGTTCGCCAGTCTTATGATCTTGTAAAAGAAAAGCTTTCTGCAAAAATTAAAAAGCAATTGTCAAGTTAATTCACATCCCATTATTTACCTGCTAATATATTTCTGATGATAAAATTCGCCTATGCTATTCTCTATGTGCAAGATGTTGCAAAATCGATTAGCTTTTATGAAGCGGCATTTGGTTTTGCAAGAAAATTTATAGTTCCGGATAATTCTTATGGAGAACTATTGACCGGTGATATTACACTTTCTTTTGCTTCAGTAGAACTGGCCAAAACAAACCTGCGTGAAGGCTTTACAGAAAGCAGCTTGCATCAAAAGCCTTTTGGAATTGAAATAGCATTTGCTACAGACGATGTGGAAGCAACTTTTGCTTCGGCAGTCAAAGCCGGTGCAACTCCGTTGGAAAAAGCGAGCGTCAAACCTCATGGGCAAACGGTAGCGTATGTAAAAGATATTGATGGTTTTTTGATAGAGATCTGCACACCGATGGGTTAACGTTCTTTGTTTAGAAATAAGTCTCTACAAAATAATTTGCCCACCAGGGACCTTGCAAAACGCCTTTTGTTCCAAGGCCATTTAACATGAACATGTTCTTGTATTCGTGATGTTGTTTTACAATTACTTCCCTGTTTGCAGTGGTGGGTCGAACGGCAGTCTTATGATCGATAATGGTGTATTTATTTTCAATTAATTCTTTCAACTGATCTTCGATTTGTTTTTTTCCGGCCTCTGTGGGAATCTCTGAAGCATCTTGCCAGCCGTAGGTTGCACCGGCCTTGAATAAATATTTGCCTGCCGGAATAAGATAACACTTATCTCTTTTCACGATTTTATCTGTTTCAAGTTTTTCGCAGGAAACTGTCAGCACATCTCCTTTGCAGGGAACGAGTTGTTCGTTTGGAAAAAATGGATTGTTGACTGCTTTGTATCCTTCGCAAAAGATAATATTTTCAAATTGCCATTCATCGTACTGCATGTATCCATTGCCCTGAATGAGCAATTGTGGATCAAATTCTTTCTTCAGAAAAAGTCCCTGCTCCTGCAACCATTTCCTGAATGAATTGATGAATAATGCACAATCAACCCACCCTGATTGCTTGATCATAACCGCACCATTTTCTTCTTTAATTCCATGCAAAGGAGCATCATTCAAAATGATGAGTTTCGCAAAATCTTCCTGGGCTGTTTTCTTCAAAAATTCTGTTCGTTCTGTAGTAGATGTAAACACCTGGTGAATATTGCTGCAATGGAGCAGAGGCACGCCTAACAAAGATTGCACTGACTGGTAAATATCTATAGCAAAAGGAATTTGCTGCAACACCAGCGGATGAATGGTTTTTCTTTTGCCACTGATAGGAGTAAACATACCGGCGGCAACAAGACTCGCTGTATTTTCATGCGACGGATCAACCACCACAAATGGAATATTTTTTCGATGAAGCATAAAAGCCATCAACGAACCTGCAATCCCCTGCCCCACTATCATTGTGTTGGTCTTATTCATTTTTTAAATTTCGAAATTGCTGAACTCAATAACGGCTAATGTATGTTAGAGAATTGGAAAAGTTATAAAATATATTTCCCAATCTACCTTACTGCGGCTGGGCATTTTTTTCTGTAAAAATTTAACTTCGTCTCAAAAACATTTTTTATTGAAGATGAGAAACGACTGAAATACCTTTCGTCGATCCGCAATGAGGATGAGTTGTGAGTGCGATCCGTAAAAACAATGAAGAGATTGAAGATACGCTGATGGCCGACCGGGAACTGTTAGGCATAAGAGCCGATGATGCATGGGAAAAAGAAAGCGAGTCGTAGAAAATATCTAAGGCTTTGCTTTGAGGATTGAGATTTAATAATTAAAATTTCTCTTCTATTATTTTATCGACCATCGCTTTTAAGGCAGGTAAATGGTTTGCTATAATTTCCCACACAGCAACCAACTTTATATTGAAGTATTCGTGCGCAATCATGTTCCTGAAACTTCGCACTTTATACCAGGGATAATCGTACTTCTCAAGTATCTCGTTCTCCACGTGGGTGATTGCTTCGCCGATAATAATAAATTGTAGTAAAACAGCGTCGTGTAAAATATCATTCTCACAAAAAGAAGCGCTGGTTTCTCCCAAAACATATTTTTGTATGTCCGAAATTGCTTTGGCAATATGTTGTAAGCGCTCAAAGTTTTCTTCATTCGGATCTCTCATAAATCAACTTTAGATCAGGTTTCACATGTTCAAAAATGTAGGGCTTAAAGGAATCTATAAATCCGACATCTACTTTCCGTTTTACTTTTTTTTCAAGTTGAAACTGCACTTCAGCGAGATCGAAATAGCTGAATGCTGACTCTGCCTTTATTGCAATATCGATGTCACTTTTTGGGCTGTCGTCTTCCCGTGAAAAAGACCCATATAGCCAGGCTTTTTCAATGGACGGGAAACTTTTTAAACCGATCAGCAAATCCCCGACTAATTTTTTTCTATCAATTTTTTTAAAACTGGTATAAGACAGCGCATCTTCAGCCATTTGCAAAGCTTCCAAGCCAAGTTCTTCATCTGCCACTTCATGTATCACCTTATCAGAGAGCCAGCACCGCAACAGATCGTTTTCTTTTACCTTAAAAAATGCAGCAATTTTCAATACTTGTTCCCTTGTTGCAATAAGCTGGCCTTGCTCGATTTCCTTAAGAATGGTAACATCAGCGCCAACAAAAGCTGCTATTGGCTCCAGCTCCTGCCCTTTATCTTCCCGAAGCTTTCGTATTGTCTCGCCTAATTTTGTCATCCGATTATGTCGTTGAGTTCCTTACCCGAAAGTATTGAATTATTTTGTCGGTATGGGCATCAATTTGCACCTGCACTCATAAGCCTGGCCGCTGCTGCCCGATCCATAAACCATTCGATACTTTTTGCTTTTGAATTGACAAGCTGAGCAGGAAAATTTTCAGCATCATTTTCACCTTCCAGCACATTATACACGGCATCCGATTTTGTTTCGCCATAAACCAAAAACGCTACCCTTGCAGCCATATTAATTAATGGTGCAGTAAAAGTAATCCGATACACTTGCTGATCGGTGAGGAACACTGATTTGATACCAGCCTTCTGCTCCTGTAATACGGGTGTGTAAGGAAACAATGAGGCCGTGTGGGAGTTATCACCGAGGCCTAATAACACTAAGTCAAATATTGGTTCTCTATCATCAAAATGCCTGGTAATATCATTCATATACTGCGCCGCTGCCGCTTCCGGGGCAAGCGTTGTATCAACCGCAAAAACTTTCGTCATATCAATATTCAATGGCTCAAAAAGAACCTTCTGGGCCATCAGGTAATTGCTCGCCGGATCTGTTGTGGGCACATACCTTTCATCACCGAAAAAAAAGAGAACTTTATCCCAATCAACCCGTTCTGTATAAGGCGAGGTGGTCAATAAACTATATAATTTTTTCGGAGAGCTTCCACCCGAAAGCGCCACTTCAAAACTTCCATGTTGCGCAATAGAATCATTCGCAGCAGCAATAAAATATTCCGCAACATTGCCTAATACTTCATCAATGGTATTTGATATATTCAATTTCATCCCATTATTTTTTATGTGAATGAGGCAGTGTAAACCAATGATAACCATCCTGGGCTATCAATGCTTCTGCCAATTCGGGACCCCAGGTATCTGCGGCATAATTTGGAAAGCTCAGGCTTTGCTTACTTTCCCAGGTGTTTAAAATCGGCATGATCAATTCCCACGCTGCTTCTACCTGGTCGCCACGCATAAACAATGTTTGATCGCCTTGTATCACATCCAATAAAAGTGTTTCATAAGCCTCAGGTGTTTCACTTGGATAAGTGCCCTTATAATCAAACACCATATCCACCGGGTTGAGCGCCATCTTTAATCCCGGCCGCTTAGCCTGCACCTGCAAGCGTATACTCATCTCCGGTTGTATGCTGATGATCAATCTATTTTGGTCCCAGCTCTCTGATGCTTCCGGCGGAAATATTGAATGAGGCACGTTCTTATATTGCACGCTAATAACAGAAGATGATTGTTGCATTCGCTTACCTGTACGAACATAAAAAGGCACGCCCTGCCACCGCCAGTTATCAATAAAAAATTTGATTGCCGCAAAAGTTTCAGTGTTGGAGTTTGGATTTACTTTCGTCTCCTGCCGGTAACCGGGCACTTCTTTTCCTTCTATCCAACCTTCGCTGTACTGACCTCTCACCACCTGCTTTTTTATTTCGCCTGGCGTAAATCTTCTCATTGCTTTCAATACATCCACTTTGCGGTCACGGATCTCTTCAGCGTCAAAATTGACCGGCACTTCCATGGCAATAATGCAGAGCAATTGCAGTATGTGATTCTGCACCATGTCACGCAATGCGCCCGAGCCTTCATAATATTCACCCCTGTCGCCTACGCCCATTTGTTCGGTAACGGATATCTGTACATGATCTATATAATTCCTGTTCCATTGCGGCTCAAACAGTGTGTTCGCAAAACGGAAGGCCATAATATTCTGAACCGTTTCTTTACCGAGATAATGATCGATTCGGTAGATCTGTTTTTCATCAAATATCTTCTGCAATAATACATTCAGTGCCTTGGCAGATTCAAGGTCGTGACCGAAAGGCTTCTCTATCACAATCCTTGTACTGGCGATATTTTCACAAAGCGAATTTTTGGAAATATTTTCCGCGATAATTGGGAAGAACTGCGGCGCCACAGCGAGGTAGTAAATGATGTTTGCTTCCGCTTTCCAACTCTCCTCCTGCTCTTTTATTTTTTCGGTAAAAGCCTTAAAAGAATTTGCGTCATTTATATCAGACGTAACATAAGTGATATGCGCTGCAAACTCCTGCCATTTTGTATCATCCGCTTTCCCACTTCTGGAGAACTGGTTATTGCCTTCCAGTAATTTAGTTCTGAAATCTTCATCTGTCAATTGGGTTCGGCCTGTACCAATTACGCAAAACTGCGCAGGCAGCCAACCGTCTAAAAAAAGGTTGTAAAGTGCAGGAGTAATTTTCCTGGAATTAAGATCGCCTGTCCCTCCAAATACTACGAAGATGACGGGTTGTGATTTGTTAGATTTCATCATTTAAATAAAGTTTATAAATACTTTTTGGCGACCAGCATTTTTTTTATTGGCCCGGCAATGAATCACTATTGAACTTCATTGGCGTCGCACTCTTGTACATTGGTTCTATGTGGAGCTTTTATTCCACGCTCTGTTTGAAACCCAATTGTCTGAATTTGGATTTTTTAGATTAAAGGATTAAAGGATTCAATCCGACATTTAAGGTTTCAATCCCGGCAATCCACAAATCCAGCGAATCCAAATACTGAATTAGAAATAAAGGACTCAATCCAGCAATCCATAAATCCAACAAATCCAAATACAGTTTCTCCTATTTAACAGGCTCATTCCATTCTGTATGAAACACCCCCTCCTGGCCAATTAGCTGGTAAGTATGTGCCCCAAAATAATCACGCTGCGCCTGTATCAGGTTGGATGGCATGTGTGCACTTTTGCTTGTATCAAAATATGTAATTGCAGCAGCGAATGCCGGCACTGCAATACCTGCACTTATGGCCCCGCTCACAACACTGCGGGCAGCAGAAAGGTTTTCCTTAACCAGCCCCTGCACACCTTTATCCAACAGCAAATGTTGCAGGTTATTATCACTCTGAAAAGCCTTATAAATATCTTCTAAAAACGCTGAACGAATAATGCAACCTCCTCTCCATATCTTAGCGATCTCCGCCAAATCGAGCTCATATTTATGTTCAGCAGATGCCCTTGCAAGCAGGTGCATTCCTTGTGCATACGTGATGATCATAGCGAAATAAAATGCCTGTTCCAGTGACGCAAGGTATTCATCTTTATTGCCGGAAAAATTCGCATCAACATCGCCATAAGATGCTGCAAGCTGCTCTCTTAATGCTTTGTATTTTGAAAGATCTCTCATAGACACCGCCGTGTCAATAACGGTGACCGGCAGTTCCAAATCCATAGCAACCTGCGAGGTCCATTTGCCGGTGCCTTTTGCCCTTGCTTCATCCTTTATATTATCGAGTAACAGTTGATCAGTACCTTCTTTTTTAAATACAAAAATGTCCTTCGTGATCTCTATTAAAAATGATTGCAGCCGTCCTTCGTTCCAACCCTTGAATACATCTCCAATGGCCTGGTTATCCAGCTTCAAACCTTTCTTTAATAATTCATAAGTTTCGGAGATCAATTGCATGAGCCCATATTCAATGCCGTTATGAACCATTTTTACAAAATGACCCGCAGCACCCGGCCCCATATATGCTACACATGGCTCACCATTTACCTGGGCGGCAATGGCACTAAAAATATGTTTTACATGGCGGTATGCTTCCTTGTTGCCGCCGGGCATCATGCTTGGTCCGCGGCGTGCGCCTTCTTCACCGCCGGATATGCCCATACCAAAAAAGTTCAATCCCTTTCCTGCCATCCATCCAACTCTTCGATCCGTATCTGTAAAATGCGAATTACCAGCATCAATGATAATGTCGTCTTTTTCGAGCAATGGTATCAGTTCTTCAATAACGCTGTCTACTATCTTACCTGCCGGAACCAGCATCATAATACTGCGGGGTTTTTGCAGGCACTGAACAAATTCTTCTAAAGAAGCAAATGGCTTTATCGGTTTGTCTGCAGCCTCCGTTTCGAGCAGTTTTAATTGATCCGCATTTTTATCATAACCTGCAACACTATAACCATGGTCGGCCATGTTCAATAAAAGGCTGCGGCCCATAGTACCAAGACCGATCATACCAAACGAATAATTAGTTTGCTCCATCTTATTTTTATTAAGGTTGATTTATAAATTTTCGAGAATACTTTTTGTGGATTCGAAGCCCAGGTGGTGATAGGCATTAATGCCCAACTGGCCAGCAGCTTCGCTGAGCATGATCCTGTCATCAAAATAATAACATTGTTCGGGCGTTACTCTTGCCACCCCCATTGCCAATTTAAAAATGCCGGGATCAGGCTTTCGCATACCTACTTCGCAGGAAGAAATAAACGCATCAAAACATTGATGCAGCTTAAACTTCTTAATCCTGTAATCATTCAGTTCCTTTCCTTCATTATTGATAGAAATGATCCTGAAATCACAACCCGATTTTTTCCATTCGATCAGCCATTGCAACATACCTGGCAGCTCCGCCGATTGGGCATACATAAAAGATTTAAAATCTTCTTTAGTGAAATCACGTGGATGGGTAAATACAACCCGATCGAGATATTCTTCCAGGTTGATACTGCCGATCTCGTACACGTTAAAGATGAATTCGTGGAGCGTATTCATTTCAGCGTAATCAATATTGAATTCCTTTGCAGCTTTTTCTCTTGACAGATGTCCCCAACCATTTGTTAACAGCACACCTCCAATATCGAGGAAGAGCACTTTTATATTACTTGTATCCATTCAGTTTATCCTTTTATTTTTTTCTTTTGTCCTTCGATTGCTTCCAATAATTTATCGTAAGGCTTGTTGAATTTTTCAATGCCTTCTTCTTCCAATTGGTTGGTGATAGCATCGATGTCAATGCCGGCGTTTTTTACGTCTTCTAATACTTGTGTCGCATGTTCCAGGTCGTCTTCCAATCTCGACGCAGCATTACCGTGGTCCCTGAAAGCAACCAATGTTTCCATCGGGATGGTGTTTACTGTATCAGGGCCGATCAATGCCTCGACATATTTTACGTCTGAAAACGCTGGATCTTTACTGCCGGTGCTTGCCCATAACAACCGCTGAGGTTTAGCGCCTTTTTCCTGTAGTCGCTGAAACCGCTCACTATTGAAAACCCACTTATATATTTCATACGCTTTCTTCGCAGAGGCGATTGCCACTTCGCCTTTTAGATGATTCAGGCCTTTCTCTTTAAGTATTGGATCTATCAGTACATCAATACGGCTCAGGAAAAAACTTGCTACTGACGCAATTCCGTCAATGGGCAATCCCTTTGCTGCTCTTTCTTCCAGCCCGGAAATATATGCTTCTGTAACTTCTTCGTAGCGGCCAAGCCCAAAAAGCAGGGTTACGTTTATATTGATTCCTTCGCTGATGCACTCACGAATGGCAGCAAGACCTTCTGCAGTTCCTGGAATCTTTATCATTACATTTGCTCTCTCCACAGCTTTCCACAATTGCTTTGCCTGGCTGGTAGTGCCGGTTGTATCCCTTGCCAGGTAAGGCGATACTTCCAGACTTACATAGCCGTCAGCCCCTTTTACTTCTTCATTGTATACTCCACTGAACAGATCAGCCGCACGTTTGATGTCTTCAACAGCAACACCATAAAAGATGGCTTCATTGTTTTGCTCGCTCTCTAATAGTTTAGCGATGTCTGTTGTATAATCATCGCTGCTGCTAATCGCTTTTTCAAAGATCGCCGGGTTTGAAGTGATACCTCTTACACCATCTTCATCGATGAGCTTTTGTAGTTCGCCGGTGTTCATGATCTTGCGATCTATGAAGTCGAGCCAAATGCTTTGTCCGAAATCATGTATCTGTTTTACGTTATTTTTCATGAGATTATTTTTAAGTGTTTCAGTCTTACCCTAACTCAATTATCACTAAGAAAGACTTTGAGATGTTTGTTTTATATATTTTTTCTTCAACAACGGTCATAATTATTACTGTGGTAAAAGCTTAATAGCAGCACAACTGATGAACGTATTGTGACACAACGATGATGCTACAAAGTACTAATGCCCGGTTCATAAAATTTGAGATACACCCGACATCCTCATCAATATTGGTCAACTATTTTTCCAGGTCCTTTACTTTTTTCAGGCGCCTGTTGTGTCTTTCTTCACCGGTAAATTTTGCATTCAAAAAGCTCTGCACAAATTCACGGGCAACCATATTACCCGAAACCCTTCCACCAAGACAAAGAATATTCAGATCATCATCTTCAACGCCCTGGTGGGCTGAAAAATGATCATTGATCAATGCGGCACGTACACCTTTGATCTTGTTAGCGGCAACCGCAGCGCCCACTCCACTACCACAAACGGCGATGCCTCTTTCCAACTCACCACCTGCAACTGCCCTTGCAAGAGGGATCACAAAATCAGGATAATCATCGGCCTGGTTCAACTCATAAGCGCCAAAATCTTTCACTTCGTGGCCCAGCGAATCCAGGTAATCTTTCAAAGATTCTTTTAACTCGTATCCGCCATGATCGGCAGCTATTCCTACTTTCATGATCATAAAATTTGACGTGCTATGATCCTTTATCGATCAATGCTTTGGCACGTGTTACAATATTTTCCGGCGTAAATCCGAAAGCCTTGAAAAGGTCTTCCGCAGGAGCTGATTCGCCAAAAGTCGTCATGCCAATTATATCGCCCTCATCGCTCACATACTTGTGCCAACCGACAACCGAACCCGCTTCCACCGCCAATCTTTTTTTCATTGCTTTCGGAAAAATTGTTTCCTTGTAAGCGGCATCCTGCTTTTCAAATAATTCCCATGAAGGCATGCTGATCACCCTTGCTGCTATGGATTCTTCTTTTAATTTTTGCTGCGCCTTTATCAATAAAGAAACTTCTGAGCCGGTACCAATTAAAATAATATCCGGTTCTTTTTCGGAGTCCGACAAAATGTAGGCGCCCTTTGCCAGCTCGGTTGCTTTTGTAAATTTTTCCTGGTCAATCACCGGAAGATTTTGGCGGGTGAGTACAATGGCAACCGGGCCATCTTTATGTTCGATGGCAACCTTCCATGCCTGCGCCGTTTCGTTGGCATCAGCAGGACGTATAACCGTAAGATTAGGAATGGCCCTTAGCGAAATCAATTGTTCTATTGGCTGGTGCGTTGTTCCATCTTCGCCGAGGCCGATGCTGTCATGTGTGAAAACATAAATGGGTCTTATTTTCATGATGGCGGCAAGGCGAATGGGTGGTCGCATGTACTCCGAAAAAATCAAGAATGTTGCGCCGTAAGGGATGATCCCTTTTGTGAGCGCCATCCCATTTAATGTAGAGCCCATTGCATGTTCCCGGATGCCAAAATGAAAATTTCTGCCGGCACGGTCCTCTGCTGAAAAGGAAGTGCTTTTATCAAGCGTGGTATCTGTTGATGGAGAAAGATCCGCAGAGCCACCGATCAATGTTGGCAATTTTGGAGCAATGGCATTCAGCACTTTACCCGATGCTTTACGAGTGGCAATGCCGCCTTCCACTACTTTAAACACCGGCAATTCATCGCTCCAGCCAGCAGGCAATTCGCCTCGCTGATCTACTTCATAAGCAGTTGCAAGCTCGGGAAATTGCTGCTTATATGCTGCAAATAATTCATCCCATTTCTTTACGAGTTCTCCGCCTTGTTTCCCAATTTCTCTATAATAGTTTAAGACTTCATCAGATACAAAAAAAGATTGCTCCGGATCGAATCCAAAATTCTTTTTAACCAGTTTTATTTCGTCTGCCCCGAGCGGTGAACCGTGTGCGCTTGCAGTGTCCACTTTATTGGGACTACCAAAGCCAATATGAGTACGAACTTTTATGAGTGAAGGACGGGTGGTTTCCTCCCTGGCATTTTTAACCGCTATTGATATGGCCGCTATATCATTGCCATCTTCTAAAACCTGCACATGCCAGTTATATGCTTCAAAGCGTTTGGCAACATCTTCATCAAATGTTAGCGCCGTATCTCCTTCTATGGAAATATGGTTGTCGTCGTAGAGATAAATGAGGTTGCCCAATTTTAAATGACCCGCCAGCGAGGCTGCTTCAGAAGTTACTCCTTCCATCATATCACCGTCGCTGCAGATGGCGAATATTTTATAATCAAAAAGATCGAATCCTGGTTTATTGTAACGGGCCGCAAGGTGCTGCTGCGCAATGGCAAAGCCGACTCCATTTGCAAAACCTTGTCCCAGCGGGCCGGTAGTTACATCAATGCCATCCAGCAATCCATACTCAGGATGGCCGGGAGTTTTGCTATGCAACTGGCGAAAGTTTTTAAGATCATCGATGGTGAGATCATAACCCGTTAGATAGAGGAAGCTGTATTGCAACATACATCCGTGGCCAGCCGACAAAATAAAACGATCACGGTTCGGCCAGTTCGGATGTTTGGGATCATACCGCATGTGGTGCGCCCATAATACATGCCCCATGGGAGATGCGCCAAGTGGAAGGCCGGGATGGCCTGAATTGGCTTTTTGAACGCCGTCGATGGACAAGAGGCGGGCTGTATCGATACCAAGCTGCTCTATATTATCCGGATAAGATGCCATAATTTGATCTGTTAAGGATGTTGAGAAATAAGACAGGTTTATCAACCCGTTAAAACCCTTTTATGTGAAGCCAGGGAAAAGAGAATATCTTCTTATAAAAAAGTTTTCAAAACTAATAAAACCGGCTGGTATTCTTCCGGGCTAATTTATTATTTAACCCGGTTTTGATTCTGTTGGTTGTTGTTTTTACTTTGCAAAGCTATGATAGGTTTACTATTGAATGATTTACAAAAAGGGCAATTATTAGGTTATTGTTAAGTTAAGCATGTGCAAATACCAAATTGCGATTAAGGAAATTTCTCGCAAAGAAGATTAAGAGGCAAAGACTCAAAGTTGATTGTACTTCTTTTGCAACCCTACTTTATTCCCAGGCGCCTTTGTGGGATAAATAAAACAGTAAGTAAATTGCGCCATTACCTGGCTCTGTCGTAGGTGAAGATCAGGCCGGAAAGATTGGGTGTTATCTTACGTTTCCTGCTAAGTTCATGTTCAAGGATCACCTCACCTAAATGCTTCATAAACGGCAAACCAATATCATCATAATTATACAAGTCATCATTCAATATACCATCCGTATTGCAAGTGATGGTGGCAGACAAAAAGAACTCTACTTTTTTATCAAAATCAACAATGTAGGCTACATCGGTTAGTTGCCCGTAAGCATCTCCTACCTTGTTAAACATTCGTATGTTTTTGGGGAGTTCATTTTTTTGAGAGCCAAACAATAAAAACTTACAATAAGCCGGCCAATAAGTTGCAGAATCTGCCGGGTAAGGAGGAAACGTGCTTTCGGTGGGCAACTGGCTCATGTATTTAAACAGAAACTGGCGGTCTTCTTCGGTGAGATTGAAACGACCCGATGCAGTTACTTTACTCGGAAAAAAGAGGCTGATCAAAATCGTATGCAGGTCCTCCAGGCTGATCCGGTTTTTTGCAGAAAAATCCATTGCATGATTTATCAACGCAGTGTCTTTATAATATGCCTGGCCCATTGAATCATTTCGGGGAATATATTGTGCAGTATTGTTTTGCATGGGCTGGTCGTAAACGACCTTGTTACTTGCATCTAAAAATTTGATAGGATTCGTATGACGGTTCTCATCCTGCGAAAGAAAAATATTGAGGCGGTGCAATATCTGCACGTCGCCATAACCTTTTTTATGCAACTGGTCGTTAATATATTCCTGCCCAAGGAACTCGTATAAACGGTTGTAAGCATCATTGTCGCTTACCATCAGTATTTTCTTAATGTAATGTGCGATGGATGGTTTTCCATTTGTGGTGGTTGGATCATTATAAACAGCAGTTTGCCCACCATAAGCCTGCTCCGTTATCATCGTTGTGTTCTTATCAAGTCCATTTATTTTGAGCTCATTCAGCCGTTGAAGTGCAAGAATGGAAACGGGCAATTTAACGGTGGATGCAGGATAAAAATATTTGGCAGAATTAAGGTTGAAATAATAGTTTTTTAAGATGGGAATTCCATTCGCTCCCCGGTCTATTTGAGTGTAAATAAATTGTACGTTCCAGTCTTTTTTATGCGATAAAATAGAATCGAAATACTGTGGATATTGTTTCAATAAATTTTCGAGAAAAGCGTCTGTCCGGGTACTATCAATTGGTACCGGCGTTGAAACAACCTCAGGAATGCTTTCCTGCACTGGTTTTGGTAACTTTTTAGCAGTAGAGCAAGACGATAGAAAAGCCATGTTTAAAATGATTAAAAACCCCAGGACAATCTTTGAAAGCATACGGTAGATTTAAAGTGCAAAATGAGGAAAATCTAAAATAAAACGGCTGCAAAGTCCAATCAGTTTTTCCCCTATCTTTGCAAACTTCTAAAAATAAACAAAGTAGCTACTAAAAAGTAACCAATATGAAATTGAAAGGCTTAGTTTGGTTTTTCTCGATTGCTTTAATCCTAATTTCCCTTTGGGAATTATCTTATACCTGGGTGATACATAATTATGAAGGTAAAGTAAAAGTTCAGGCTGAAAGAACAGTGAGGAATCAGTTTCCCAATACCAAAGGAGAAGAAAGAGAATTGCTTGTAAAAAACAGGATGCAGCGTATTCTTGACAGTACAAGAGATAAAAGCATTTATCCGATTGTAGGTACTACTTACCAGAAGTGTAAGGAAAACGAATTAAAATTAGGTCTTGATCTGCAAGGTGGAATGAGCGTAACGATGAATGTAAGCCTTGAGGGTTTACTGAAATCAATGAGCAACAATCCTAAAGACCCTGCCCTGCTGAAAGCCATTCAAACAGCCAATGCTCAAAAAATAAACAGCAATGCGGATTATATAGGTTTGTTTACTGCTGCTTACAAACAACAAAATCCTTCAACAAATCTTTCCAACCTCTTTGCCGGCCCAAACAAAACCATCAAAAGCACCGACGATGATGCTAAAGTGATCGACCAGATCCGGACAGTTGCAAATGGAGCCATCAAGGAAACATATAAAATTATCCTTAAACGTATTGATAAATTCGGGCTTGCAAGTCCTACCGTTAACCTTGATGAAAAGAGAGGCGTGATCAATGTGGAACTTGCTGGTATTACCGACCGGGAACGTGTTAGGAAATTATTGCAGGCCAGCGCTAACCTCCAGTTTTGGGAGGTTTATAATATTTCTGAAATCGGCCAGGCAGTTGAAAATGCGGACAAAGCATTAAGTAATTATCTGAGCGGGATCAGCGCAACTGATACTGCCCAAAAATCTGTAGCTGATTCAATTAAACTGGCTGCTAATCAAAATGCATTCATTAAAGTAATCAACCCGATCGGTGGTCAACAAGACCCTAAAACGGGGAAAACAATGTATGCTGCTTCGATAGGAAGTATTGCATTAAAGGATACAGGTTTGTTCAATCAATACATGAGCCTGGATGCTGTTAAAAGCAACTTGCCTGCAAATGTAAAATTCCTCTTAGGCGTGGAAGAAAAGATACCTAAAACGGGGCAACGTTATTACCCGCTTTATGCTATCAAAACTATTCCCGGCAGCGATAAAGCTAAATTAGAAGGAGAAGGTGTTGAAGAATCAAGCCAGGGCTTTGATGAACGTGGTCGTCCATCAATAAAAATGCAAATGACAAACGTTGGATCAAAAATCTGGGCAAGATTAACCACGGATAATACCAACAGGCCAATTGCCATTGTACTGGATGATGTTGTTTATTCAGCGCCAAATGTAAATGGCCCCATTGAAGGCGGAAACTCTGAGATCTCAGGAAGCTTTACAACGGAAGAAGCCCAGGACCTTGCCAACATTTTAAAGTCAGGTAAAACCAATGCGCCGGCAAAAATTGTAGCTGAAACAATCGTAGGACCAACATTAGGTAAGGCTGCGGTAGATGGTGGTATTATGGCATTCGGCATTGCCTTTTTGGTAATCTTCGCCCTGATGCTGGTTTATTACAATACCGGCGGTTGGGTTGCGAACATTTCATTAATATTAAACCTGTTGTTTACTGTTGGCGTGCTTAGTGCTTTTGGTGCAACACTTACTGCCGCGGGTATTGCCGGTTTGGTGCTCACCATCGGTATGGCGGTAGATACCAACGTAATCATATTTGAAAGGATCAAGGAAGAGATCACGAAAGGTAAAGCCTATCCGCAGGCTGTAAAGGATGGCTACCACCGATCGCTTGCTCCGGTAATTGACGCCCACGTTACCACACTGCTGACAGCCTGTATCCTGTTTTATTTCGGTCTTGGACCAGTGCTTGGTTTTGCTACCACCCAGATCATTGGTATTCTTTTATCATTGTTCTGCGGTATCCTTGTATCAAGGTTGATCACTGATTTCTGGACAAATAAAAATCGTCACTTCAATTACTTTACGGCCGTTTCAAAACGTGTATTTAAGCATGCGAAATACGAATTCATCAAGTACAGAAAAATCGCTTATGGCATTTCTGTTGTAGTATTATTGCTTGGTATCGGTTCCTATTTTAATGGTTTTCATCTTGGTGTTGAATTTAAAGGCGGTCGCAGTTATACCATTGCTTTTCCACAGGCAGTAACAAATGAAATGGTGCAGGATGATCTCAAGAAATCTTTGCAGGGAGATTTTCCGGTGATCAAAACTGTAGGCGATAACAAACACCTGAATATAACCACATCCTACAAAGTAGGGGTTGAAAATGCGGACGAAGAAGTTCAAACCAAAGTATATGAAGGGTTGAAAAAACACTTGCCCAACATCAGCTATAAAGAGTTTGCTGAAAACAATGTGCAAAGTTCCCAAACAATACAGCCTACCATTTCAGAAGACCTGAAGGCCGGCGCTGTCAAGGCCACTGTCTTTGCTATCATCGCCATTTTCGTTTATATATTCATTCGTTTCCGTGACTGGAGGTATTCATTGGGTACCATTGTAGCATTGCTGCATGATGTATTGGTAACGCTGGCCGTGTTTTCGTTTTTAAAGAATGTAGTGCCTTTCCCGCTCGAGATCGATCAGCATTTTATTGCTGCGGTGTTAACGGTGATAGGCTTTAGTATGAATGATACGGTGATCGTATTTGACCGTATCCGTGAGTATAGCAAAGGTTCTAAAGCAAGTGAAAAAGGGAATATCATTAACCGTGCGATCAATGATACTTTGAGCCGTACCATCATGACATCGCTAACGGTGTTTTTAACCTTGCTCATCCTCTTCTTATTTGGTGGTGAGGTTACAAAAGGTTTTGCATTTGCTATGTTGATCGGTGTGATAACCGGAACCTATTCTTCTATTTTTGTAGCTGCTCCTATCCTGGTTGATTTTGCAAAAGACAAACCATTGGGAGAAGCAGAATTGATAAACACTGATAAGCCGGCCGTTGCGAAAACCACCACCACTAAGGTTGTTGCAAAGAAGGCATAGCTTATAACATATTTGCTTATATGAAATTAACCCACATTGCAGCTAAGAATCGCCAAATTGAGCAATAGGCTGCGTTTCAATTTTTTTTGGTGGCGGTTTGTGTACTACAAATTTAATTTGTTTAAAGGGTTTTGCTTTTTGTTGTTTAAGGGC
>JBDSAP010000365.1:0-4611 GCA_039922055.1 Ferruginibacter sp. | reverse complement strand
TGAGTGCTGCCTCGGGACGCCCTCTTGTACTTATTATCAATGGGCAACTTTAATTGCGTTTTAAATTAAATGAAGCCAGTTTTATTTGTTTACGGAACAAAATAAAACATCACTCATTTATCCCTTGCGTAGTATAATAATGAAAGCAGCACAAACAAAAGCGCTGACAGGAACAAAAGAGCAATTAATTAAAAGTATACACTTACTATTTCAACCGCTTACAATTTTACTCCGTCCTGCATTTGTACAGATAATGAAAACAAAGAGCGGAGCGATTTTTATGATTGGTTCAAGGCAGAGACTTCAGGCTTCCCGGGGGTAACGGAATTGCTGCCTTTCGCCTGGCAAAATTGTTGTTATTCCGTTTAATGATCTGATGAATATTGAATCGAAAGGAAAGAACATTGTTGCAAGTATTGCTGTTGCCGGCACACCACAAAACCCTGTACATACGCCAAAAATAATTTCATCAGTTGGCGATGCCGGAAGCTATTGCCTTCATAATTATTCTCCATTGCACACAAGAAGTCCCAGCGTTAAGAGATACCGTTATTAAAGTGTATAAGCGTGTGATAAGTCAAGGAAGTGATTCCAGGAACGGCTAATGCCTATCGTTAGGAAAACATTATCCAGTAAACCCACATTACAAAACTGAGCACTAAAGCCAGCCATGGACTAAAAAAAGCTACTGCGGTAATAATACAATTAAAGAGTAAGCCCAGGTTCTCGTTGCGGGTAACGGCTTTTATTTCCTGTTGGGTTATGTTCTGAACAAGCAAATTTCTATTTCGTGAAGCAGCATACCACAACAGTCGAAACGCCAGGCTGATCAAAACGAAATAGGCAGTATAGAAAATGACCGAAGCTTTGAATGCGCCTGTTTGCAAAAAATCGCCTAGTGTTTTGGTGGGAAAAGGAACAAGCGCAACAAGCATTAGCAATAAACCATTGCTCATCATTACAAAATTATCTGTGCTGTATAATTTTTTAAACAAGCCATGATGACCGATCCATGCAAGCAGCACATTTATAAAGCTGATGGTATAAGCAAGATAGATGGGCCATTTCGCAGCAAGCTCATGAATCAATTCTTTGTTGGTAATGCTCTTTTTAACTTCCACTCCCATCTCCAGCGACAATAAAGTAACAGCAATACAAAATACTCCGTCACTGAATGTCTCAATGCGGATCGTTTCCTTATGTTGCTGAATCTCTATAACCTTGTTCATTTTGTAATAATTATTTTAAGGCCTCACAGCTAATAATGTCCTCATGATTTTTTATAAGGCTTGCGCCTGAAATACGTTTTAAATCCCGTGACGGATCAACATACAAAATGATCCAGTCATCATATTTAATTGCCCTTGCGTGAAGTTGTACAGGATCTGCAATAAAATCCTGCACCTGCATATTTATCTTTTCACCATTAGCACCGAGCAGAATACAATAATCGGTACCTCCGTCTTTGTTCCTTACATAAAATACGGGATTTATTCCGCCGGCTATACAGCGTATTGCGCAGTCGCGGTGCGGCTTTCCAAGCCCTGGCTTCATTACACCGAAATAGCATTTTGGGTCTAATATTTCCCCTTTTATATCAATGATGCCCAATTCCTTTGTTAAATGGTTAGGAGTTATTATTTGGCTGCCTTGTTCTATTGATACAAGTGGGTTATCATTTTTATCCACCTGCAATATTGTTTTTCCATCGCTGTAAAGTAATGTGCCTTTAAGCGTGATTGTTTTATCATTGAGTGATAATTGTTTTTCTTCTTCCAGTTCTTTCATTACACCTTCTGCACCATGCTTTCCATAACCAACTAATGGAATGGTAATAAAAGAAGTTTTTCCAAATGCATCTTTATTGGAAATTACGTACAATGATGGCACAGGAAATTGTTGGTAAATGCCTGTTATTTGTACAAGTTGCCCAAATTCAAAATTGGATGTAGAGAATTTATTTTGTGAGGAGGATAATACAAAACCAATAAAGATCATCAATGGGAAAATAAACCACAAAACTCTTTTTATATATTTTGCAGTTCCCTTCGGCGCCGTTGGCATCCAGCCTATATAAAAGTCATTGCCTTTTAAATTATGCTCCTGGTGAAATGGTTCACCAGGCGGTTGTGCTTTATTTATTTCCTGTTCACTCATTTTTATTTTGTTAAATACAGAAATTAATCTTAGGCCGCAGTATTCCGGGTATGAGATTATAAACGTTCATTTATGATAGCACCAGCTTGCTCAGTGCCTTCTTCAAAAGGCGTCGGGTTTACATACACTTTTCCACCTGCTACTTTAACGTCATAAGTATTTACTTTCTCTTTAAAAGGCGGTGGTGATTGGCCGTTCTGTGGAAGGTACTGGTACCCATGCCATGGACAGGTAATGCATCCGTCAATAATCTTTCCTTCGCCTAGTGGCCCACCCTGGTGCTTACACACGTTGTGAACAGCGTACAACTTATTTTCGTGTTTATAGATCGCAATTCTTTCGTTATCCAGGCAAAACATTTTTGCACGGCCCTCTTCAAAATCATTCACTGAACATACCTCTACAAAACCATTTACTACCGGATCAAATCGCTGGTTATCTTTCTTAACTTCTTTTGTGGCGGCAAATAAATGAATAGTAATAAGCCAGCCAGCTCCGAGGGCAAGCAGCATTACAAACACCGGGCTTGTTTCAAATTGAATTACTCCCAACATCACGTGCATTACAATTAAAGCATAGGCCAGGTAAACAAACATGTGGAGGGTTTTCCAAATTTTTGGAGAAAGATTGTGCAGCCAGAAATCATGACTGGTAATGGCCATCAAAAAGAAAATTATTAGTGCTAAAAAGCCTAACAACTGAAATGGAAATGCGGGTAAAGAAGTAAAATTTGTATTGGATGTAAATAATGATAACAGGGGGTTCACATTTCCCAAAGCATGGAATTGGAATAAACTAAATAACGAGTGTATGGCGGCAATACAAAACATAGTAACACCGAGGTGGCGGCGGTTGTACAATAGCGGCAACAGTCTTTTATTTAGTCTTGCCAAAGGCCCGATGCTCAGGATTATATGCAAGAGTAATATTGCCAGCGTAGCCGTGGAGCGTATCAATACAGTTTCAAAAGTATAATTGGGATTTACAATTGCTGTTACGCTAACGAATATCAATAAATACGAAATACTGAAACCGGCAATCAGCCAATCGTATATTTTTTTCTGCCGGTTCCAGCCCACGGCTGTATACGATGCGCTCATAACTTAAATATTAAACTGTCAATGGTTGCCTGGTGAATAAAATCGTACAAAAAGAATTTCATTTCTTTAGCGCCTGCTGTATTAGCATTAAGGGGAAATATATAATTGCCTCTTGCCTCAATCCGCCCTACCAATTCATTCTTTGTTATATCAGGCTCATTGTTAATCCTCCGGTAAATAACTGCGGAAGGAACCTGGAGAGGCGCCTTATTCTTCCACTCTAATTGCCAGGATGTTCCTGGTTGATTACTTCGCAGGTTCGCTGTATAACAATTCCCCTCAACAGAGTAAGCAATTTCAGGAAGCAATGCAGGGGATTCTTTTTTTAATGATTCAATCGTTGCAGCACCAGGTACATAAAGCCATGCGCTTACTATGCCCGCAGGTAACAATAGTGCCAATGCTATCCATATTTGCAGGTGCCTTTTTCGTAATGGTTTCATCATATACGATCCGGTTTTTTGTGATCAATCTTTACTGTTTTTCCACTTTGTAGTTTGATCCATTTTTGCAAGAGTGCGGGCCAAAAAACAATAATACCAGGAATGACAAGCACCTTGAAACCCAAACTGCTGTCCTGGGCGCCTTCAACAATTTTGCCAATGCCACTTGCCAGCAAAACGATGGCGAACACCATTCCACAGCATAAGTAGATAAAGATGATCCATAATAAAATGCTTACGATAGCTGCCATAATAATACAAAGAGAAGTAAAAAAGAAGTAGTAGGATGTCGTGTATTTTACTTTTAGGTTTTGTTTTTGCGAAGGGTGTAGTCCTTCGCAAATTGATTTCGCCCTTTCAGGGCTGGCTATTCTTGAATAGCCCTGAAAGGGCGGTATATCCCTAAAGCAGGGTGTAGTCCTACTTTAGGATCGATATGCGAAGGGCTATACCCTTCGCAAGTTGATATCGCCCTTTCAGGGCTGGTTATTCTTGAAAAGCCCTGAAAGGGCGGGATCACCCTAAAGCAGGGTGTAGCCCTGCTTGAAAAAGAAATCTGCGAAGGGCTACCCCCTTCGCAAGTCGATTTCGCCCTTTCAGGGCTGGCTATTCTTGAAAAGCCCTGAAAGGGCGGGATCACCCTAAAGCAGGGTGTAGCCCTGCTTAAAAAAGAAATATGCGAAGGGCTACACCCTTCGCAAGTCGATTTCGCCCTTTCAGGGCTCGCTATTCATGAGTAGCCCTGAAAGGGCGAGATACCCTAAAGCAGGGTGTAACCCTGCCCCCCATCAATCCCACACATAACGCTCATCATACTCAACTCCATATTTTTTTAGAAAACCCCTGTATTCAACCTGGAATGTTTTTTTAAGATGATGTGCTTTCTGGTTAGCAATATAATTTATTACAAC
>JBDSAP010000364.1:0-29267 GCA_039922055.1 Ferruginibacter sp. | reverse complement strand
TTTACATCCCCCTTCGCCATCCGCGGACCTTCTGTTGACAGCATGTGGAAGATAAGTTTATCGCGGTCAAAATCTACAAAATCATTTTCTTTATGTATAAAGTCGAGCCCGTAGTTTTCTTTGCTCTCCGTGAATAGAGTTGATGGTTGATGGTTGATGGTTGATGGTACGAAAGCGAATGCTTCACTTTGCTTTATAGTAATGGTTTGATTGAGGGCTACATTCTTTATTATCTGCTCCCTGCCATCATTCCAATGAACTTCTATGGAGTCTATCTTTGTTGCTTTGCCCAATCCAAAGTTAAGCCTGCTATCGACTGTTGATTCAAAGCCACGCATGGGCATCTGCTCCTGGTAGGCTATTGTATTGTTGTAGTGTATGGTTACTTTGCTGCCGATCCCAAACCGGTTGCTGCCTTCCCCCTGTAGTATCACTTTCACAAACTTATTTTCGGGATGTTGTTGTACGCTTTGATTTCGGTATACAAAGGCAGCCATGTTTACATTATTCACTACCAGGTCAAGGTCGCCGTCATTATCCAAATCTGCATAAGCGGAACCATTAGAAAAGCCAGGCGCATCAAGACCCCATTCTGCTGCTTTGTTAGTAAAGGTGAGATCGCCATTATTGCTGTATGCATAATTTGATAATGGATTGGACGGCATCAGGTCTATCAGTTTTTTGATGGCTCCGTTCTTTTCAGCCTGTATAATTTTACGAACTTCATCAGGGTTGGCGGTGTATTGAATATAGTCCTGGTCGGTAAGGTCTTTAAAAATGCCATTGGCGACAAAGATATCCTTATAGCCATCATTGTCTAGGTCTGTTATTAGTGCACCCCAGCTCCAATCAGTAGCGCATACGGATGATAAACGTCCTATCTCACTAAAATTTAATGCCCTTTTTTTATTGCCGGTAGTATTAACCGGGCCCTGGTTAAGTTGTAGTACATTCCTGACAAATTGCTGATAATATCCATTCTGTAAATTAGATTGATACTTATCCCAATTTTCAAAATTGGTTTTTGTTTTTATCCTTGCTTCTTTTTCAGGAAGCATATCAGTTACATATATATCGGGGTAGCCATCATTATTAATATCAGCGATATCAGCCCCCATAGAGTTCATACTTAATTCGCGGATAGAATTCTCCAATGACTCTTCAAAAGTACCATCATGATTATTCAGGTATAGGTAATCACGTTCAAAGAAATCGTTTGATACATAAATGTCCTGCCATCCATCCCCGTCAACATCTGATATGGTGACACCCAATCCAAACCCGATCTTGCTGCTGTAAATACCGGCAGGGGCAGTTACGTCCGTAAAATGATTATGGTCATTCCGGTAAAGTTTATTGCCGCCGAGGGTATCTCTTACGGCGCGTTGATCCTTTACTAAATCGTAATTACCTACTGAGCGAAATGAATTATTTAAAAGATAGCAATCAAGGTCGCCGTCCTTATCGTAGTCAAAGAAAACAGCATGAGTAGAAAGTCCCATATTATTTAACCCATATTCTTTTGCGCTTTCAGTAAATGTAACCTGTCCGGAGCCCTTTTTTGCATTGGCAGAAATTCCGTTATTAATGTAAAGCGCATTACTCCTGTTCTTACTTTTAAAATCACCTGATTTACAAACATAAATATCGAGGAGACCATCGCCATTGATGTCAGCTAAAGTAACACCTGTAGACCACACCCCATCTGAATTTAATCCTGCCTTTTCAGTTATATCCTCAAACTTAAAATCCCCTTTGTTTAAGTACAATTTGTTCGAATGCATATTGCCGCAAAAGAATATATCAGGTAAACCGTCATTATTAATGTCACCAACAGCAACACCTCCGCCATTATAAAAATTACGAAAAGTATATGCATTCAATTCTTCTGTATAGGCTACATCATTGGAAAATTTTATCCCAGTGGACGAAGAAGGGAGCAAGGAGAAAAGTTTGTTGCTATTGTTTTGTGTAAAAGATAAATCTGAATGACAGGAGATAAAAAAAAACGGGAGAATAAGTGCAATTAGATATAGCTTAACCCTTAAATATTTTAATAAAAAGATTTTACAAGGAAAAGGATTATTCAACTCACAACCAATCATTTCGCATTCTTTATAAATTATTTTTCAGCACCATATAGAAATGATGCTGCATCGTTGCCCAAATTTGGCCCATTTTTTAATGAACAGAGCAAGTAATTGTTATTACTTGCTCTGTTACAAAAGTATTATTAAATCCTTTAAGTATTAGTAACCCGGATTTTGTTTGAGGTTCTTATTAGCGTTTATCTGTGTTTCAGGAATCGGGAAAATGTTCAGATGGTTTATGCCGTTTGGACCTAGAGCATCTGCAGGATCGGCAGCATGAAATAGGGTTGCACCATTATAGGTTCCGAAACGTATCATATCCTGCCTTTTAAATGCTTCACAAAACATTTCCCGGCTGCGTTCTGCAAGGAAGGTGCTGGCAGTTAGCGTAGCAAAAGGAGTAACTCCCCCATGTTGAGTTCTGATCTGATTTACTACAGCTAGGGTAGTTGGATCGTTCCAGTTAGAAGTTTTTCTTGCTGTTGCTTCAGCTTTTGTTAATAAAATATCCGCATACCTGAACAAGGCAAAGTCATTGTCCATGTTGGATGTCATTCCTAAATACATTTGCCATTTTCCAATTCTTGCACCAGATTGCCGCCATGCCGCTGGAAATAATTCGTTCATATATGGCGTAAAAGTAAAAGGTTTACCATCAGGGTCAGTTGCGTCAGCACCATCATCGGATAGTCGTGCCCCTCCTGAAGAAAATTGAGGACCGACAATAAAATTAGCCCTCATTCTTTTATCATCAGTTCCCATTGTGGGGGTACCCTTTGGATCAATACCAACAACCATCGCCTGAGGACCGGGATTTTGCGCCGGATCAATATAAGAATTATAAAATTCTGATGTGCTTGCAAAGCCATTCCAGGGTTGTGCATTAATATTATACGTAGCCTGGTTAAGATAACTTAGGGTCATCATATTAACATTCATTCCTCCAAACTTTACGTGGTCAAATGGGACTGCCAAAATCGATTCTTTAGAGTTTTGGTTGTTTTGAATGAAGTTTTCTACATAAGTGGGGGACAAAGAGTATATCCCGGAGTTAATTATTACATCGCAGGCTGCAATTGCTTTATCCCATTGAGGACCTGCACCATATACCTCTGCATTTAAGTACATTTTTGCAAGACACGCCTGAGCAACATAATAATTTACACGGCCATAGGTAGCAATATCCGGGATAGAAGTAGGCTTTTGTACCAATGGTCCATTGTCAATTAATTCTTTTTCAACGAAATCGTACACTTGCTTTCTTGTAGCATTTGCCGGTGGCTTTGTATCAGCAAAATCTATACTGAGTGGTACATTACCAAACCAATCCAATAACCAGTAGTAATAAACTGCACGTAGAACTTTTAATTCTGCAATGTATGCTTTGGCTGCTGGGTTTGTAATTGAAGCTAAAGTAGCAATGAGACGGTTACAGGTAGAAACACCGGTATAGCAAAAGTTCCATCCATTGTTCGGTGTTGGGTCTGTGGCAACATATTTATGTTGCTTTAACCTTACCCAATGCCCACCATCTCCCCAATCTGGTCCCCGGGTTGGCACCACAGCTTCATCCGTAGTAACTTCGTTTAAAGGAATGTAGTGGTTGTTACCACCCACACCTGAGAGGTTGGAATAGGCAACACCTACTGCGGAACTTAATTCAAGATCTGTTCCTCCGAACTGATCTGCCGTAACCCTATCGAACAGGTATGGCGCTTCGTCCAGTTTTGTACAGGAAAATCCAGATACGAGCAATCCTGCTATGAGAACTTTGTTTAAAAATTTATTGTTCATATAAATAAGTATGTGATGATAAAAATTGATTATTATAAACCGATATTAACACCTAATGTAAAAGAACGTGCTAAAACCCATGTGCTCCTTCTATCGATACCGGGTGCCAATATATTCGGTGGCACGGTCAAATTATCCGAATACCTAACTTCCGGGTCGGCGCCGGTGTAACCAGTGATAGTAAATAGGTTGCGGCCTGAAATAAATGCCCTCACACTTTTAACAGAAGACTTATTGGCTCCGATCTTAAAATTGTATCCCAATGTAGCATTGTCCAATTTAACAAAATCGCCTTTTTCTACATATAAGCTGCTGAATAACTGAGCATCCTTTAAATCAGGGTTGAAATATTTTGTTTTAACAACGTTATAAAGTGATGCAACAGATGGGTTTTCATAAAAGGCCCTGTTAGTATTGATCAGGTCGTGACCAAACGAACCCCGTAAAAAGAAATTCAAGTCGAAATTCCCAGAGGTAAAGGTGTTTGTCCAGCCTAGTTCAAATTTGGGTAGTCCGTGACCAATCACTGTTTTGTAATTGGTAGCGCCCGAGAGAACGGCGTTTCCCTTGCCATCATCAAATAAAAATTTACCATTCTTATCAACCCCCCTATATACCGCCTGGTAGAAAGCTCCAATTTCTGCACCAGCATAGGACCTGGTAATTTGGGTGGCTTCCTGACCGGGAGACCCCAGGTTGGTTTCGCCGATGAAGCTACCGGCGGAAGGATCCAGCCTGGTTAATTTAACTTTATTAGTGGAGAAGTTTACGCCTGTTGTCCAGGTAAGCCTTCTTTGTTTGAGAACCTCGTAATTCAAAGCTACTTCAAACCCGGTGCCTTTCAAATCACCAATATTGGCATTCTGGCGGTCGAAAAGAGCAGGAGGTGAAGCAACCCTCACATTAAAAATAAGATCAGAAGTTTTGCGGTTATAGTAATCTAAAGTACCTGTGAGCTTGTTATTAAATAGGGCAAAATCTAAACCTATATCAGTTTCCGCTTTTTTCTCCCATTTCAGGTCTGGGTTGCCATTTTGATTAGGGCCGAAAGTAGTGATCCAATTTCCATTGATTAAATAATTTCCACGTCCGTTAAAGGTTAGCTCGGATAAGCCTGATCCTGGAGGAAGAGCTCCTGTAACGCCATAACTACCTCGTAGTTTTAGTGAGCTTACACCAGGTATGTCAAGAAATTTATTTAAATCAAGTCCGGCACTTACTGCAGGGAAGTAACCCCATTTAGAGTTCGGCCCAAATTGTGAAGAACCTTCTCTCCTAAGCGAAGCGGAGAGGTAGGCGAAATTGTTGTAGTTGAGGTTCAAGCGCCCAAAAAAAGCAACTAACTTACTGCCGTTTTTATAACTGGTCACTGACGCTAAACCATTTTGAATATCCTGAGCGGTGGAAAAATCCTGACCCGACAAATCCGTAACGAAGTTACCAGCACCCGCTGTTAAGCCCTCGTAATTAAAATCTTGATATGAGTACCCTGCAATCGCAGAAACGTCAAAGCGGGAGACCTTTCTTTGATATGATAATGTGTTTTCATAAAGCTGGGTCAATGCTTCATCATCCTTTTTATAAGAGTAACCATGACGGCCAACACCAGTAACACCGTTGTAAAAACCACGGTCAATGAAGGCCTTACTTGGACTGTAGGCCGTGACGTATGTGCTGGTAGATTGTTGAGCGTACCTGGTTAAAAGCTTTAAACCTTTTATTATTTCATATTCTACGGAGCCAGCAAAGTTGAGCCTTTTCAGCATTTGGTCATTTTTATTTTGTGTCAAAACGGCTACAGGATTGGAATATTCCGTTGCGCTTACTTCAAAGTAACCACCACCTGCCAGATCCTGTCCCGGATTTTGTGCAAACACCGGGGACGTTGGATTATATATGGTTGCGTATTCAAATGCATTGCTAAAACCTAAATTGGAATTTTTGCGGGTAGTGCTTAATTCTACATTGAAAACAAGCTTATCATTTAAAGCTTTATGGGTAAGATTTACACGTCCATTTATCTGGTTAAAACCCGTATAAATAGCGATTCCTTGGGAATTCCTGTAATTTACTGAGGCATTGTAAGTTGTATGCTCGTTACCTCCTGAAAAAGAAAGATTGTGCTGATGAGATATGGCCGGCCTGGTGATTTCCTTGTACCAGTCAGTATTGGCACCGTAATCAACTCCGGCACCCAGAGTTTTGATAAAACTGCGGTACTCCTGGGAATTCATGTTTTTTGTGTACCTGGTGCCATTCTCCACGCTAACTGAACCATTGTAGTTCACTTGAGAGGTGCCCTTAACGCCTGTTTTAGTAGTAATGATAATTACGCCGGCAGAACCCCTGGTACCATAAATAGCTGCCGAAGAACCATCTTTTAGTACATCAATCGTTTTAATATCATTCGGATCAATCGAATTTAGATCTGCACCTACCTGGCCGTCCACCACAATCAAAGGCTGGGTGTTAGCACCAATCGTAGATAAGCCTCTCAACCTAATCTCAAAACCTCCGTTTGGATCGCCACCAGGCCTGGCAATGGAAAGACCGGCAACTTTACCCTGCAACAACTGCGCGACATCATTGATATTGCCTTTGTTAAATTGTTCTGAACTAATGCTGGTAATTGCACTCGTGATTTCTTTTTTTCTTTGCGTACCATAACCCACCACGACAACTTCAGAAAGTTTATCTACACTTTCTGTTAGCTGAACATTAATCGAAGATTGCCCTCCAACCTTAATTTCCTGCGCAGCGTGGCCTACGGAGGTAAATACAAGCGTCGCATTGTTGCCTGGAACGGTAATGGAATAATTACCTTCAGCGTCGGTAACTGCTGCGTTGTTGCTTCCCTTTACTTGTACGCTTACCCCAACCATTGGTGTTTTGCCCTGGGCGGTAACCTGCCCTGTAACTTTTTTGGTCTGTGCGGAGAGTGTGCTGGTGAAAAGAAGGGAAATAAGTACAGGAAGTACTATTCCATAAGAAATAGATCTAATTTTCATAATCAATCGTTTTGGTTTATACGTCGTTAGTGTTTAAAGTACACTATGTAGTGTATTGATATAGCATACTTGAGTAATCAATTTACTAAACTAAATCAATATTTTAACAAAACCTTAAAAATTTCTAAAAAAAATTCATAATAGAACAGCCTCTTAAATTTAGACGAGATTAGACGCTATTGATTCAGTTTGAAGGTCTTCAGCAAAAAAGGAAGGTAAATAATATTCATTGATGCGTTTCGTGTAGATTTATGGAAATTGCCGTATCAGTTGCCGTGGGCTTTAACTTTTATTTAATTCAACTTTTTATATGCGACGCTTTCTTACATCTGCCTGTTTTTTGTTTATTCTTTCCACAAGCCCTGCGCAGGATCTCTGGAAGATCAACACCTCAAACATCAACTCCGCCAATTATTATGGCGTTACTGTTGCCAATGGCATGATAGGCATTGTAAGCAGCCCCGAAGCTTTTAAGGTAAAGGAAGTTGTACTCGCTGGCGCTTACGATCTTTATGGAAGAGGGAGGGTAAGCAATTTTATTCGCAGTTTCAATCTGTTGAATATGTATTTGGAAATTGATAGTAAACGGCTTGCCAATGCGGATGTGTCAAACATGAAGCAATCATTGGATATGCGGAATGCAAACTTTACTACATCTTTCGATTATAAAGATGTCGCCACCGTGAGCTATACTTATTATTCTCTCCGGCAACTGCCTTATTCGGTGTTGATGGAAATCACCATAACAGCAAAAAAAAGCTTCAGCATGAGTAGTGCCAGTATAATGGAAGCGCCGGATGCATTGAAAGAAGTAGAGAATTATTACAACGAAATCGATAGACCTCATACCACTATCAGCCTGCTTACTTCGCAGGCAAAAAGTCCAACAGGCAAATTGCTGATGTGCGCTTCCAATGCCTTTATTTTTAGTGAGCCGCATGGTAGCGAGCCAAGAGTGATCCACGAAATGTGGGACAACAATATGCACCTGATGAAATTCGACAGAAAGATGAATGCCGGCGAAACGTACCGTTATTCGATAGTAGGCTCATCCATTACTTCCGCCCATCATGATGACCCGTTGAATGAAGCGGAGCGGCTGACCATCTTTGCCAAATTGCAGGGACGTGACAGGCTCATCGAAATGCACAACAAAACCTGGGATGAATTATGGAAAAGCGATATCATCATTGAAGGCGATCCACAAAGCCAGCAGGATGTGCATAGTATGTTGTATCACCTCTATTCGTTTGTAAGAGAAGGATCGGCAAACAGCCCTTCACCCATGGGGCTAAGTGGCTTGGGTTATAACGGTCATGTATTTTGGGATACGGAACTATGGATGTTTCCAGCTCTTTTGCAAATGCAGCCTGCTATGGCAAAGAGCATGATTGAATATCGTTATCAACGGCTGGAAGCTGCTAAGCGCAATGCTTTTGGCAAGGGTTACAAAGGCGCCATGTATCCCTGGGAGAGTGCAGCATCCGGCGTTGAAGAAACGCCTGTGTGGGCACTGAGCGGTCCTTTTGAACATCACATAACGGCCTGTGTTGGTTTTGCTGCATGGAACTATTATGCAGTAACACAGGATACAAATTGGCTAAGGGAAAAGGGGTGGCCGATCTTACAAAATACGGCAGACTTTTGGACGAGTCGTGTAGAAAGAAATGGGCCCGGTCAATACAATATAAAAAATGTAGTAGCTGCGGATGAATGGGCCGAGAATGTAGATGATAACGCTTTTACGAACGCTGCGGCAAAAGCGAATTTAAAATACGCTACCGAAGCGGCCAGGCTCCTGGGAATAGCGCCTAACCCCGACTGGATTAATGTGGCCAACAATATTCCCATACTGAAGATGGCGGATGGCACAACTACTGAACACGCAGCTTATAAAGGTGAGGGCATTAAGCAGGCCGACGTCAATTTACTGGCATACCCTTTAAAAGAGATCACCGATCCAAAACAGGTTAAAAAAGACCTTGATTATTATTCAGTAAGAGTTCCTAATGAAGGCACGCCAGCGATGACGCAAGCCATCTTTGCCTTATTGTATGCACGATTGGGTGAAACGGAAAAAGCGTTTCATTTCTTTAAAGATGCTTATGTACCAAATTTAAAATCGCCCTTTAATGTTATTGCTGAAACTAAGGGCGGTACCAATCCTTATTTCGCAACCGGCGCCGGGGGAATATTGCAATCCGTCATAAACGGTTTTGGTGGCCTGGAGATAACACCTGCCGGAATTATCCAAATAAAATCATCGCTGCCGAAGCAATGGAAAAGCCTGACGATAACCGGTGTAGGACCAGCTCGCAAAAACTATTCAGTCAAATAAAGTGTGCCGGGCTTCAAATTGTAAAAACATGCAGCTTATTGTCTAATTCGATGTCTAAAAAGTAATACACAACTGCTGTTGATCTTCAACTCGCCAGGCCTGTCATTCATAAGCAGTGTCGATTTTATTTGCCACGCATAAAAAAATAAACTATTTTGCGAAACATACAATGAAGCAAGCTGCTGCTATATTACTACTTGGGATATTCTCTTTTAATCTATTTGGATATAGGCTGGTGGCATCTTTCCTTGAAAAAAAGGTGAATGCGGAAATGGAAATTTCATTAGATGAAAACGATTATAATTACGATCAGTTAATATCTATCAAGCAGCCTACCAACCTTCCTTACTATAGAAATTCAGCCCACTTCCAGCGTATTGATGGTGAAATTGAAATAAATAATATCTACTATAAATACGTAAAATGCCGCATCTATAATGATTCGCTTGAACTGCTTTGTATTCCTAACACAGGAAAAATGAAGATACAAGCGGCTAAGGCCGATTTCTCCGGGATGGTTTCAGACTTTCAGCAAACAGAAAGCAAGAAGAAATCGGAGCCTGGCACTAAATCCTTCCAAAAAATATTAGGGGATTACGAAGAGGTAAGGCAAACGGCTTATTCCATAAACACAAATGCTTTACGTCTTAACCATAATTTAAAAAACAGCCAATTTGTAAATACCTTATTTCTTCAAACTGCTGAACAGCCGCCCGATTTCAGGGCAACCCTTTCTTAAACATTTTATACTGTCTTTGAACAAGAGAGCCATTTTCCTGGTCTCTGCGTTCTTTCTTTTGGAGATACACTTTATCAATTTGTTGATAGCTGTGATAGGAGACAGTACCTTTTTTACTTATTTATTTACTTTTTATTATGAACAAACTATTGTTGACAATAGTAACGCTGGTATGTATTTATTCCTGCAATCAGAAATCCGCGGACCAAGGGACTTATTTTCATGATCCATTTTCTTACAGCAAAACTGTAAAGGAATTGAATGAGGTAGTCAAGTTCAATAATTTTTCGCCGATAGTTGCCAGTAGGAACTACACATACGCAAACATTGCGGCTTATGAATGTATTGCGGCTGGCTACCCGGATAAATATTATTCGCTTGCAGGCCAAATAAATGGACTTACCCCTCTTCCGGCGCTGGATACTACTAAAGTGATAGATGTTGAATTTTCAGCGTTGTTGGCTTTTTGCAAAGTAGGCGAAGCAGTAACTTTTCCAGAAGGTAGTATGAAGGATTATGTAGATAGCTTAGAATCTTATGCAAAAAAGAACGGAATGTCTGATGAAAAGTTCGATAATTCAGTTGCATTTTCCGACACTATTGCAAAAGCTGTATTGGCCTGGAGCAAGAAGGATAATTACCTGCAAACAAGAAGCGCTTCAAAATATACAGTGATCGATACTCCTGGCCGCTGGGTGCCTACACCCCCTCAGTATTCAAGCGCAATTGAACCTCACTGGAACGAAATAAGAGCCATTGTAATGGATAGTGCCAATCAGTTTGTGCCGCCACCGCCAATTCCCTTCAACATTACCGATAAAAACGGGCCTTACTACAAGCAGGTTATTGCATCAAAAAACGCAATTGATAGTTTGACGGACGAGCAGAAACATATAGCTATGTTTTGGAATGATCTGCCGGCTGAATTGCATGTGAGCGGCCACGTACAATTTATGACCAAGAAATTTTCTCCTCCGGGGCACTGGATGAATATTGTTGGGATAGCCTCTATGAAAGCAAAAGCTGATTTCGCAAAAACGGTCGCTGCTTATACGCTCACTTCCATCTGCTTGTTTGATGCTTTTATCGAATGTTGGGATGAAAAATTCAGAAGTAATATGGTACGGCCGGAAACTGTGATCAATAAATACATTGATCCCGAATGGAGACCTTATTTACAATCGCCGCCGTTTCCGGAATATACCTGCGGCCATAGTACCTGCTCATCAGCGGCTGCGGAAGCGCTCACGAAAATGTATGGTGACAATTTCGCCTATACAGATACCAGCGAACTTGAATTCGGTATTCCTAACCGCTCATTTACTTCATTTCGCCAGGCTTCAGATGAAAATAACCTTGCCCGCTTTTATGGTGGCATACATTTTCATCCGTCTTGTTTGGTCAGTACAGCAATAGGAAGAAAAGTGGGAAGCTTTATAGTGGAAAAATTAAAGCTTGAAAAATAGAAGCCTGATAGGATTTCACCGATGCTTTTAAATAATTAATAAGTCAATTTTAAACTAACTAACAAACTAACTAAAATGAAAAAACTAATTGTAATATTCGTAATAATTCTTGCGGCTCAATATAATGTAAGTGGCCAGGGCTGTGTGGCTGTTCGCCAAATGGGTGGAGTTTCAATGTGTCCGTCTTCTTCTTACAACTTATCCAAAGGCGATTTCCAGGCAGGAGTTAACTACCGCTATTTTCATTCATGGAGACATTTTGTAGGAAAGGAAGAACAACCTGATCGTCAAAAAACAGGTGGTGGCCACAGTCCTGATGGAAAAGATCGTGGCAACGCGGTGAATATTTATTCGCATGCAGTGGATCTTAATTTGTCTTATGGACTTACTGACCGCCTGCAATTTAACCTTACAATTCCCTGGGTACACAATGAGCGTTCACAGGTGTTGAGAACTGCCGCAAAAGATACTTTTCGTTACAGTGTATATGCAAAAGGATTAGCCGATGTACGTTTCGGACTTAACTATTGGGTAATTGATCCTGCAAAAGCGCACAATGGTAACCTGATGATTGGCGCCAGCATTAAATTAAAAACAGGAAACTGCGCCGCAACTGACATGGCTCCTCAAACCGACGGAACATTTAAAAGGGTCATTATGGATCAGGCAATTCAACCCGGTGATGGTGGGGTTGGATTTTCATTAGAATTCCAGGGCTTTACGCAACTGCACAAAAGCATTTACGGTTTTGCCAATGCGTATTATTTGTTTAATCCAAGAGAATCAAACGGCACTTATAAATCTCTGCCTTCTGCTAACCTTGCCGGTTATAATGTGTATGCATCTCCTGATCAGTATTTCGCCAGAGCTGGTATTATGAGTGCTTTGGGAAAAACTCAAAAACTTACAGCTTCATTGGCAGGAAGAATTGAAGGTATTCCGGCCTACGATGCTTTGGGTGGACAGGTTGCTTATCGCCGCCCTGGTTATGTTGTTGCCATTGAACCAGGTCTTTCTTATCGCACCGGTCAGCATAGCATCAGCTTATTTGTTCCTTACAACATTGTAAAAGACCGTATCCAAAGCGCTGCAGATATCGCAAGCCAAAATTTGAAAAACGCAAACGTTACGGATATTACCCAAATGGTGCATGTACAAGGTGATGCTGCTTTTGCTGATTACTCAATCAGTTTGGGATATGCTTACCGGTTTGTAAAAAAAGGTAAAGCCCTTAAACATTTCGACCCGAAAATGTAAACCAATAATCAGCGTCGTTTATTGAAGGAATTTATTTTTAGACAAGCATTTGTTTTTCAATTAAGCATCGTTGTCTTCTTGTACATTTTCAGCAAGAGGGAGCAAGAGCCTACTGATCCTTAAGTGAACCGATATTGAATTAACAACATTAGGCCAGGCCGGGTAGATTCATTGGCTAAAATTCTATCACTACCCGGCCCCGGTTATTTAAAAACTAACTTTATGAGAAAGGGGATTTTTAATTTTTATTACGGCGCAATTTGCATGTTGTTCTTTGGCCATTCCGCATTTTCACAAACAGATATTGATGGTATAATGATGGGCAAACAACAATTTTGTGTTGGACCCATGTATAGCTATAGCAGTTGGAAAGACTATTGGGAAGGCTCATTAAAAAGAAATAACCAAAATCTTGGAACCGTTTCCACTAAAATGATTGGAGTGATGGGCAATTATGGAATCAGCTCAAAGCTCAACGTGCTTTTCAGTGTTCCTTATGTTATCACCAAAGCATCCGCAGGTACGCTTCGCGGTATGAAGGGTGTACAGGACCTTAGCCTTTTTGTAAAGTGGATGCCGCTCGAAAAGGATATTCTTGGAGGAACTTTTTCTTTGTATGGAATAGGTGGAGTTTCGTTTCCGCTTACAAATTATGTAGCCGATTTTCTTCCACTATCAATTGGTATGCGCAGCAAAACTGCACTCGGAAGACTGATGGCTGATTATCAAACAGGGAGTGTTTTTGCCACTGCTTCTGCAACCTATGTGCTCAGAGACAATATCGAGATAGACCGAACATCTTACTACACTACTGAAATGCATAATTCCAACGAAGTGGAAATGCCGAATGCAGCTAACTACAATTTCAGGGCTGGTTTTAGAAATGAGCGTTGGGTAGCTGAAGCAGTGTTGAACAAATGGGAAACGCTTGGCGGCTTCGATATCACCCGCAATAACATGCCTTTCCCCAGCAATAAAATGAATGCGACCACCGTCGGCGTCAATATCAAATATGTGCTGCCCGTCAAAAAGGAAATTTCCCTGGTAGCTGGTGGCAATAAAACAATCGCCGGAAGAAATATGGGCCAGGCAACCACCGTGTACGGTTCTATATTTTATGTATTCAATCTAAAAAAGAAAGAAAAATCTCCTGATCAACCTGCTAATTCTAAATAAAATGAAAAAGATATTTCTCCTAACCGGTTTAAGCATTTGCGCTGCATTGATA
Organism: Ferruginibacter sp.; assembly: GCA_039922055.1. GTDB lineage: Bacteria > Bacteroidota > Bacteroidia > Chitinophagales > Chitinophagaceae > Ferruginibacter. Next base: position 15,347 of record JBDSAP010000364.1, on the reverse strand, counting down.
GTGCTTTTTGCAGGATGCAGTAAAGATGTTGCCGGCAGAACAGACAATGCGCCAGCGCTTAGTCCAACTAACATTGATTTAAACGCAGGCACATGGAAGCCCGTTTTACTCACGTCCCCGGATGAATTTGCGGTAGCGGCTCCGGCCGCCACCACAACACCCGACTATATTGCCCAGATCAATGAAATAAAATCCTTCCAGGCTAATCTTTCAGATGACGAAAGAAGGATTGTAAAATACTGGAGCGCCGGCGCTGTTTTGCGTTGGAACGAAATTTTAAGAGAACTGGTTGCAAAACACAATTTGCCCCCGTATCAAAATGAAGACGGCACTTATCCCTTGCCGAGCGCCGCAAATCCATTGGCTTACCCGCAATTTCCATTCTCTAATCCTCCTTATGCAGCCCGGGCTTATGCGTATGTATCAGCCGCTCAATACGATGCATTGGTTGCGGCATGGCACTATAAGAAATTGTACAACAGGGGAGCGCCGTACAAAGTAGACACTAAAATTAATGTGCTCGTACCTCAATCCGACCTTCCATCGTATCCTTCAGAAGATGCAGTGGTAGCAGGTACCGCTGTTGAAATGCTTAAGCTGCTTTTTCCTGGCGACCAGGATTATATTCAGCAGAAAGCAGAAGAGCATAAAAGGTCACGCATAATAGCCGGAGCAAATGTGCGCAGTGAGATGGAAGCGGGAGAAGCGTTAGGTAAAGCGGTTGCCCAAAAATTTGTGGCACGTGCACGGGGAGACAGGGCAGGAGCCGCAGCAGGTAATGCCACCATATGGGCACAATTTGAAGCCGATTGTAAAGCAAGAAACGAAATACCCTGGTACAGTCTTGAACTTCCCATTCGTCCGCCAATGCTCATGATGTTTTCGAAAGTAAAAACATTCCTTTTTGATTCGTTGGGCGTTATTGCGTTGCGCCCGGGTCCACCTCCATCCACATCAGGTGATCAGATGAAGAAAGAACTTGCAGAAGTATATGAATTCTGTAAAAACCCATCAAGAGAGAATATAGCCAGGGTTCATTTTTGGGCCGATGGTGTAGCTACTGCAACTCCACCAGGACATTGGAATGAAATCGCGGCAGCGGACTTTGTAAAAATGAATTTCAGTGAAGTGCGCTGGGCAAGGAATCTTGCGTTGCTAAATATGGCAGAGATGGATGCCTCCGTAGTAACCTGGGATACAAAATTCTTTTATTACAATCCACGTCCATCCCAACTGGACCCCAAAATTAAGTCACTTACAGGTATGCCAAATTTCCCTTCTTATATCTCAGGCCACTCTACCTTTAGCGGTGCTGCTGCAACGATCCTCGGCCATATTGTGCCCGATAGAAAAGCTGCTTACGAGGCCATGGCCCAGGAAGCCGCCATGTCACGGCTTTATGGCGGAATTCACTACCGTGCAGATTGCGAAGTTGGACTAACAGTAGGCAAGAATGTTGGAAATTTTGCGGTGCAAAGAGCGAGGACTGATGGCGCTGAATAGTGCGTATCGGTTTGTAATGACGATAGTGAATTGATTAAGATTACCAAGTTTATTTCAACCTCTAATCCGAGAAGTAGGGGATCTTTAAAAAATGTGAAAATGAAATTGACGTTGAAATTACTCGCTACTTTTTTCGTATTGTTTTTTTATGTGAGCTTTTGCCATGCCCAGGCTGGCAAAAAGAAGAACGTAAAAAAAGACAGCCTGAATATTGAAATGCTTGATACAGTTATTGTAAATGCATGGCTTAAGGCATCGGTTGCATCTTACATGCCAGATGTGGAAGGCACAAAAATATATTCAGGCAAAAAAACAAATTCAGTGATGCTCTCAGATAAAACAAATGGCCTTCCTTTAAATCTTGGACGCACTGCGCTTGCAAGAATACCGGGGCTTAATATGTGGGAGATGGATGGCGCCGGTACTCAATTAAACATTGGCTCACGTGGTACTGATCCGCATCGTTCTATAGAAATGAATATGCGTCAGAATGGTTACAACACTAATTCCGATGTTTTCGGCTATCCTGAAAATCATTATTCTGTGCCATTGCAGGCAATTCATGAAGTTCAATTGGTACGGGGTTCCGCTGCATTACAGTTTGGGCCACAGTTTGGCGGCATGATGAATTATAAAATCAAACAAGGTGACAGCGCCAAACCATTTTCACTGGAAGCGGAGCAAACCGTAGGGGGCAACAATCTTTACAATGCCTTCACTTCCGTTGGTGGCACAAAAGGCAAGCTGAATTATTACGCCTTTTATGATACACGGCGCGGCGATGGATGGAGAAATAATGCCAATTTTGACTACCATACTTACTACGCAAGTATTGGTTTGCAGTTGAGCTCAAAAGCAAATATTGCTCTGCAGTTTTCACGTATGGATTATGTGCAACAGATTGCAGGAGGGTTAACAGATGCACAATTCAAACAAGATCCTCAGCAGTCAGTAAGGGCCCGGAATTTTTTTCAGCCTGTAATAAATATTCCTGCGGTAATTTTTAAATATAATTTTTCAGCGAATACGCATCTTGAAATAACCGCAAATGGTTTGTTCGGGCAACGGAATAGTGTTCAGTTCATCAACGCAGCTAACGTTCCCGATACATTCAATACATCAATCGGGTCTTACAATACAAGGCAGGTAGACCGGGATTATTATACAAGCTTTACTACGGAGGCAAGATTGCTGCACATTTACAAGATCGGCAAAATGAATGGTGTGTTATCCGGTGGTCTGCGGTATTTCACCGGGCTTACTAAACGAAGACAAAAAGGAGTAGGTACAACCGGCAGCAATTTTGATCTTTCTCTCACCAGTCCTTATGGGATCGATCTTCGTTTGAATACTTATAATTTTGCTGCATTTGCTGAAAATATTTTTCAACTGTCACGAAAATTCTCAATTACACCTGGCGTAAGATATGAGTTGATAGACACCAAAATGACTGGTGTTATTAATAACGCCAATACTCCTGTAACCTTTAAAAATAGCCGAAGTTTCCCTTTGTTTGGCGCAGGCCTTCAATACAAATTTTCATCTGCAACACAGTTGTATGGAAATATTTCGCAGGCTTACCGGCCATATCTCTACAGCAATGTAACGCCTGCAGACCGGCTGGATAAAATTGACCCTGCATTGAAGGACAGTAAAGGCTATGATATTGATCTTGGTTATCGTGGCCATTATAAAAATATTCTACAGTTTGACATCAATGGCTTCTATCTTTTTTATGGAAATAAAGTCGGGCTTGTTTCGCAAGTAAATACAAACGGAAGCAACTACCTTTTTACAACCAATATTGGAAACTCTGTTGCTAAGGGAGCCGAGGCTTTTGTTGAATTATCAATCAGCAAGTGGTTAAATTCTGTCAAGCCCAATATTGATATCAGCATCTTTAATTCGCTTGCTTATAATGATGCAAAGTATACAAGTGGCAGCATCAACCGGTCAGGAGTAAATGTAAACGTGAAGGGGAACTATGTAGAGAACGCTCCATTGTGGATCAATAAGACCGGTGTTGAATTCAGGTATAAAAATTTCTCTGCTAATTGGCAATACAGCGTTAACAGTAAAACTTATAATGATGCGTTCAATACTGTTTCAAGCGCAGCAGGTATAACAGGCATTATTCCTGCCTGGCATCTGTGGGATTGGAGTTGCAACTGGAAGTTTGCAAAGCATTATCATGTGTCTGCGGGTATTAACAATTTTACAAATGAAAAATATTTTAACCGGCGGATAACGTACTATCCCGGTCCTGGCATTCTGCCTGCAGATGGAAGAACATTTTATATTTCATTCGGGATAAAAATATAAAAAACTACTCGCTCGAATTTGCGAAACGAAAGCGGGTTGCAGTTAAAATTAATGGTTAGGTTTTGTTTAAATGGCGTTGTAATTCTTTACAGTGCCAATTTTTTCGATCATTGTTCCTGATAGGAATAATTCATCTTTAAACTTTTTGGAGCTATTATCAACATTGATGTCCGATAAAAATACTCGTTAGGTTTTGTTTGAAAGGCGTTGTAATTCTTTACAGTGCCATCTTTTTAGTGCCTTATTCCACAATGCCCATTCCATCTACGGAACAATAATTGATAGGCAGTGGTGATGTTCATGATGGTTGATTTCGTTTAACGTGTATTTTTAAAGGATATATCAATTCAAAAAAGTAGTTGTTTTATGCCTCACATTAATCTAAAAAATGATTTTCCGGGGATCCGTGGACCGATGGCTTACCGGCCGGAAACAGCTCATCCCTTAAACGCCCTGGCAGAAGTGTTGCTTCGTGGTGATAATACATTGAGCCGCGGAGAAAGAGAATTAATAGCTGCTTATGTGTCGTCTTTGAATGACTGTTATTTTTGCGAGAATGTTCATGGCAGTATGGCACAGTATTATCTTGATTGTGATCCTGAATTTATTGATGCGGTAAAAACAGATTTTATATCATCTGGTGTTTCGGATAAAATGAAGGCTTTATTATGGATTGCTTCGAGTGTAAGAAAGGGTGGTAAATATGTAGACCACGACCAGGTAGATACCGCAAAAAGCGTTGGTGCAACAGATGCCGAAATTCATGACACGGTGTTGATCGCTGCTGCATTTTGTATGTTTAACCGCTACGTAGATGGCCTGGCAACATGGGCTCCGGATGATCGAAACTATTATATTGAAAGGGCAAAGCATCGTGCTGAAGAAGGCTATGCGCATGCAGATGTAACAAAATAAATTCTAATTATCGTATTACACGAATCAGATCTAATTATACGAATTGGTTTCGGGTTATGAGTGTTGCATCCGCGTGATTTGTTGAAAAAGCTAAACGAGATCACAATTGCTATTTAGTAATTGGTATCCATTAATCCTTTAGCAATACTAATCTTAATTCAGACGATTAAAGCAGTATTCAATATCTCGGCGAGTCCTGCCAATGCCCAATCACAAAAGCTAAGGCAGAGACTCGCCTGCGAAGTTTTAATTTTGAAGCGAAAACTAAACCATAATAAAAGCTCCCCAATGGTATGTCGTAAAAGTGTACGACGCAACAGAGATGCCATGAAAAACAAATGCCAGGTACAAAATCAAACATCAGCAATTGAAACACTATAATAATTTTGTAACACTGACCGGTCCTAAGTTCCCCCTTCGGGGGACAGGGGGACACATCTAATTGTAACAAATGAAAAAGTTATTTTTCGCCGGATTTTTTGGGTTAATGATTTTTGAGATAATGAATGTTTATTTAATAATGCCCATGCCGGGTAGCCAGGAAATGAACAGTATTGATACAGCTTATTTTTTATACCGGTGGAGATGGATGTTCAGAATTTTATTTGGAGCGATGTTGTTTATTGGCTTTATGTATGCAAACTGGAAAAAGAAATGGGTGCCCTGGCCGCCGCTGATAATATTAGTGGCTGTAGTTTATACCATAGATTTTCAAGTGTCCGCGGATCATACATTTTACCAGCCAAAAAAGGTACTGATGGCAAATGCCGATTCAAACAAAGTAGATACTAACCGCCTGGTGATAGGCATTATAAATAAAGGCGAGGCAAAAGCTTACCCGATCCATTTGCTGGCTTATCACCACCAGGTAAAGGATAGTATTGGCGGTAAACCGGTAATAGTAACCTATTGCAACGTATGCCGTACAGGCCGGGTATTTGAGCCGGTGGTAGATGCAAAGCCTGCACAGTTCAGGCTGGTTGGCATGGATCATTTTAATGCCATGTTTGAAGATGATGCTACAAAAAGCTGGTGGCGGCAGGCTACCGGCGAAGCCATAACAGGCAAATCAAAGGGCGAACATCTGCTGGAATTATTTAGTACACAAACATCATTGGGAGGCTGGCTGCGTTTATATCCCAATTCGCTGGTGATGCAGCCAGATCCCGCTTTTACCGACTCTTATGATACGACACTAAAGTATGAGAGCGGCAAAAGCAAAAGTAAACTAACGGGTACCGATAGCTTATCCTGGAAAGATAAATCATGGGTGATTGGTGTAAAGGCCGGCAAAGAAGCAAAAGCGTACGACTGGAATAAATTAAAAGAAGAAAGGATCATACATGATAAGCTCGGGAACATCTTTGTGTTGCTGGTGTTGGCTAAAGACGATAAAGCTTTTTTTGCTTTTGAAAGACCGGCTGAGAATGCAAAATTTTCATTAAACAACGATACATTGATGCTGAATAATCATCGCTACAAAATAAATGGGCAGGGCATAGATACCGTCGGTACACTTAAGCCATTGCCTGCCTACCAGGAGTTTTGGCATAGCTGGCGCACATTTAATCCCGGCACCAAAAAATATTAGCAGCTTGGTAATGAGGGTGGAAAGTTCAGTATATTTAGCACTCATCCCGATTAATTTGCTAACATGAAAAACCGGAGAATCAAGGCTGCGCTCTTTTTAAAATGTTTTTTTCCTGCAATCATTTGTCTTAATGTGTGCAATGCACAGAAAGCCGCTACACCCGATAAGCTCTACGGTCAATTGTTTCAGGATGTGCAAATACAAAGAATTTTTCCTGATGGTAAAACATTTGTGGACTGCATTCCGAAAAGAAGCATAAAAGACATTTTACGTGATTATGCCACAAAAAAAGATGCCAGAAGCGACCTGAAGAATTTTGTAGAAACCAACTTCATTCTGCCTGCCGGGCCCCCGCAATTAAATTACGTACAGCAGGAAAAAAATCTTTCCCTGCATATCAACAACCTTTGGGGTGTATTAACGCGAAAGGCAGATCCACCGGGTGGTGCAAGGGGTAGCTCATTATTACCATTGCCTTATCCATACGTGGTCCCAGGCGGCAGGTTTCGTGAAATTTATTATTGGGATAGTTACTTTACCATGCTTGGCTTAAAGGAAAGTGGTGATATAAAAATGCTGGAAAATATGGTAAAGAACTTTGCCTACCTGGTTAAAACCTTCGGTCATATCCCTAACGGCAACAGGAACTATTATTTGAGCCGCAGCCAGCCGCCTTTTTTCAGCATGATGGTAGAATTACTTGCTACTGTTAAAGGATCGGGCGTTTATAAAACTTATTTGCCTGCAATGGAAAAAGAATATAATTATTGGATGGAAGGCGCCGGTAAATTAAAAATTGATTCCAGCTTTAAACACGTAACGAAATTAAGTGACGGAAGTATTCTCAACCGGTATTGGGATGAAGAATTAAAGCCACGGCAGGAGAGTTATAAGGAAGATCGGGAGCTTGCAGAAGCTTCTGCAAATGAGCTGGCAAAGCGCATCAAGGTTGCTTCGCCGCAGGCATTAAAAAAAATATTGGATGATAATAAAACTACCTTATGCAGGAACCTGCGTTCCGCTGCTGAAAGCGGATGGGATTTCAGTAGCCGTTGGTTTGCAGATGGGCAACAGATCACATCCATTCAAACAACCAATATCGTGCCTGTAGACCTGAATTGCCTTTTGTATACTTTGGAAATGAATATAGCAAAAGCTAAAAAATTAATGGGCCAACAAAATCTTGCAAGTACTTATGAGAAAAAAGCTGGCAAGCGCAAAGCAGCTATTCTTAAATATTGCTGGAATGAACAAGTGAAATTTTTTGTGGATTATAATGCAGCTTTCAAACAGCCGCAGGCGGTTATTACAGCCGCAGGCTTTTTTCCATTATTCATAAAAATTGCAACCCCGGCGCAGGCATCGGATGTGGAAGTTACTGGCCGTGCCCACTTGTTAAAAGACGGGGGCATTGTAACTACTACCAGTAATACCGGGCAACAATGGGATGCTCCCAACGGTTGGGCTCCCCTGCAATGGATTGCTGTAAAAGGGCTGGCAAATTATGAACAGAATGACCTGGCAACAGACGTCGCAAAGAGATGGTTATCGCTTAATGAAAAAGTATATGCGGCAACGGGAAAGCTGATGGAGAAATATAACGTGGAAGATATCACTAAGGAGAGCGGGGGTGGTGAGTATCCATCGCAGGATGGTTTTGGGTGGACGAATGGTGTGTACCTTGCTTTAAAAAAGATATATGGTAGCAATTAACCGGGCGACATGCCACCACGGTAATTCATTCATCGGGAATGGCTTATCGGCTAAGTGTCAGTAATTATTTTTCGATAATATTATATTATGAAAATACTTTGTGTTGGCGAAGCATTGATCGACATGATTTGTACCGATAAAGGACAATCACTTTCGGCAGGGAGTAATTTTTTGAAAAAAACAGGAGGCGCACCCACCAATGTGGCCGCTGCTATCGCTGCATTAGGAGGGCAGGTTGAGCTCGCCGCTAAGGTTGGCACTGATCCCTTCGGGAAACAATTAGTTGAAGAAATGCAAAGCTTTGGCGTCTCAACAAAATGGATGTTGCAGGATAGTAACTTTTTTACAACGTTTGCCTTTGTATCGCTGATGGAAGATGGTGAACGTGACTTTTATTTTAATCGTGGCGCTGATGGTGAATTAACGAGGGAGGAAGTAGAGAATATTGACCTGGATGAAGTTTCTATTATTCATTTTGGTTCGGCAACCGCTTTTTTGCCTGGCCCTTTGCAGGCGGCCTATTTAAGTTTGCTCCATAAAGCATTGAAAAAAAATACCTTCATCAGCTTCGACCCAAACTATCGCCATTTATTATTAAAAAATAGCCAACAGGCATTTATCGATCAATCCTGGAATTTTTTAAAATCCTGTAATTTTTTTAAGGTAAGCGATGAAGAAGCTATGTTGATCACAGGCACCACTACCTTGCAGGATGCTGCAAATATTTTATTGGATAAAACGAGTGCGGTTTTCGCAATTACATTAGGAAAAGAAGGCGCCATGCTGGGACTTAACAACGCTACAAGCATTATCCCCGGCACCCCGGTAAAGCCTGTAGACACCACCGGCGCAGGCGATGCATTTGTGGGGGCGGTTCTATACCAGCTTGGTGAAAGAACATTGGCAGAAATAAGATCTTTATCGGCAGAACAGTGGGCCCATATTATGGCGAACGGAAATAAAGCAGGAGCCCGTACCTGCGAGTACATGGGAGCTATGGATGCATTCAAACATTTAAATACGGGGATATTCAGTTAGCATATATTATTTTACGCCAGCCATTTTTTGCACCTCGGGAAAGGTCATCGTTAAGGTACATCCATTACCGGGTGATGAAACGATCTTCATTTGGCCATTAAACAACGATGCTCTTGTTCTCATGTTCATCAAGCCTACGCCATCTGTCTTTTTTGAATTATCAAATCCTTTTCCATCATCCCTTATTTCGAGGATCAATTGGCCGTTCCTGTAGCCAAGTGTAAGAAAAATATTTTTGGGTTTGGCGTGCTTAAGAATATTATTGAATTGCTCTTGTATGATGCGGTATATCGTCAGTTTAAGCTTATCCTCTGTTTCATTCTCATTGAATCCTTTGAGGTCAACATGCACTTTTATTACGCCACCGGCAGTGATGGTATTTACGAGATTATCAAGCGCTTCTATCAGTTCCGATTCATTTAGCGATGGAGGAATAAGGGAATGTGATAAGGCCCTGATTTCACTTATCGCGGAAAAAACAAGGTTATCCGTTTCTTCAAGAAAAGGAATGGTGTCCTTTAATTCCCTTTTTGCCAAACCAAGATACAAACGTGCGCTGGCGAGAATCTGGTTTACGTTATCATGTAGTTCGCCCCCTATTTCCTGCCTTTCTTTTTCTTGTGCAGTAATTACTGCTTCTGTAATTTCCTGTTGCTTTTTTATTTGTTCTTCTTCCAGTTTTTCTTCCAGTAAAATCTTTTCGGTAACATTGGTTGCGAGTGAAAGAATTACGTTCCTGTTTTTATAATCGATCCTGTGTGAAGTTACTTCCATGAACATAATGTCTCCGGCTTTATTAGTATGCTTCCAGGTGGAGGTAGCATTAAAAAAGGCATCTGTCTTTGCTTTTTCAGCAAGCTCAACTGCATCGTCATATTCTTCCGGCAGCCTCAGATCCAGGATGGTCTTTTGCAAAAACTCTTCGTTCGTGTAGTTGTATTGAGCAATGGACGAATCATTCACTTCCAGGATAGCAAAGTTCTCCAGGTCCCAAATAATAATGCATGCCGGATTGTTGTTGAACAGGTATCGGTAGCGCTCTTCAGATGATTTTAAAATTACCTCCGCTTCTCTGCGTTCGGTAATATTTTGTGTAGCCCCTATTACCCTGGTTGCCTTCCCCGTCTCGTCCCGGAGTATATACCCTACATCGGATATATAAGCATAAAATCCATCATCTTTACGCACCCGTGCTTCCACGTCAAAAATAAACTGGTTGGGATCATTTAAAATTTCATCGGTTTTCCGGGTGTTCTCTGCCAAGTCATCGGGGTGTATCCTTTTAGTAAAAAAATCCAGGTCGTCGGATAATTCCGTTAAGGAGCTTCCAAAAATTTTGTTCCAGCTTTCCACATTGCGATATACGTGACCCGTAACCAGGTTCCAATCCCATACCATATCATTGGTGGCTTTACTTACCAGGTTATATCGTTCAATGCTTTCCTGCAACGCCTCCATATTTCTTTTACGTTCAATAGAATAACGGATGGTTTTAGCGAGTAACTTTTCGTCAAAGTCTCCTTTAATCAGGTAATCCTGTGCGCCAAGTGTAATCGCATCCAACGCAAGCTTCGTGTCGGTAAGGCCCGATAAGATAACAACCGGGGTAGCGCCCGCATGTTTGATAATGGAATTGAAGGTATCAATGCCATTGCTATCGGGCAGTGAAAGATCGAGTAAAATAATATCGATGGGTTCTTTTAGCTGTAGTAACGCCTGGTCGAGCCGAATGGCCGGGTAAAGATTTTTTATATTAAGATCTGAGGCATTTAATAATTCCGACAATAAAAACTGGTCACCGGTATTGTCTTCTACCATTAATATGGTGACTCCTGCGTTATGAAGCATTGGCGAAGGTTTTAGTCGGATATATAGTTGATATCAAAAAAAAACTAATCTTTTGTGTGATATTTAAAATTTTACCGGGCATGACTTTTATGGAAGTACTACAGATATTATGCCATCCGTTTATATTTTGTTGAGGTGTAAAAAGTATCGCTATTATTATGTATTGCAGGAACTGATGTGTGCGGTAAAAGTGAAATAGATTGATGCGGCCCGGCAAAATAGGGAGCGGTCCCAGGTACGGTCTAACTAAAAATGTTCTTTGGATTTTTAAAATTTTCAAGCCTGTAGGAGCATGAAAATCTTCGATTGCAATGTATTCTAATGAGTATGTTGCAATAGGGCCCATTTCGTTTAATTGAATTCTTTGGTAGGATAAAGATAATCTACTTCCGTTATTGAACGCCGATTTAGCCGGGTGGATTCTTTTTTAAAATAGATGGAGGAAAATCCTGCTTTACAGGTCTAAGTTTTTTTTTATATTCGGACAAAAGGAAATGTTTTCTCCGATGGCCATGTAAAAAGAATAAATAAACTGAAAAACCGTGTTATTGTTTTAGACGTCAAGAGGTAAATCCAGGCAGTTTTAATGTGAAAAATGTCCCTACAAAAACATATTTAAAATCGCTTTTATAAAAAACTCGGGTTAATTTTGTAAACGGTCCAATCTTTTTATTCTGCCTACTATGAGCGCAACTGACTATGTTTTTTAGAAGGTAGCCATGGGTTTCAAAGATGATGGAAATACATTGTAACAAAGTAGCTAGATGGTTACCCTGGTTTAAAAACTTTACGATATGCAAACTATCCTAAAAAGTATACTACTCTAATAAACGATATACTCACTCTAAAAAATTATATACTACTCTAAAAACTATACACTATGAAAAATTTTTTACTAATTGACGATCATGAAATTGTAAGATCAGGCGTGAAGAATGTATTGCAGGAAATTTTTAAACCCTGCGAAATATATGAAGCGAATGATGAGAAATCAGCTTTGCTAGCGCTTAAAACCCGTAACTACGATCTCATAATAATGGATGTACAGATTCCTGAAACCGATACTGCCGGATTGATGGAATATATTAAGACCCGCTATCCCGATGCAAAAGTGCTGATGTTTTCAATGAGTGCGGAAAATGTATATGCCAAACGCTTTTTTAAAGCCGGCGCAATGGGATTTGTATCAAAAAATGCAGGACTATCGGAACTTAAAAAGGCCGTGGAGCTCGTACTAAACGACCGGAAATATATAAGCGAAACACTTGCCGAGCAATTAGCCGCGGAGATCGGCACACAACAACCAAGCAACCCATTTGATAAGCTGAGTGCAAGAGAATTTGAAATTGCAACACTGCTGATGACGGGTAAAACCGGCAGTGACATTTCGGAACTGCTTGCAATTAATTCTTCTACTGTGGGCACACATAAAGCCCGTTTGTTCGAAAAGCTGGGTGTAACTAATTTACCCGAATTAATTGAGGTAGCAAGAATATACAAGTTGAATTTAACTTAGTGATATCCGTGATAAGTTGGATTGTATAAAATGATTTCAAATTTTCCCTGTTCAATATATCTTAATGTTTGCCACGGAAACGGTTACTGCGGAAGGATTTGAAAAGATCATCTTAAGAGACAATATTTCAAAAACTTTTGTAGAGATACTGCCTGCCTGCGGCGGGATATTGCATGGATTTAATGTTGTTCATGATGGCCAATGGCTAAACGTTATTGACCATTATGATGATCCCATTGACTTTAAAAATAATGTAGCCTCCGGGGGTTTTAAGAGCTGCAAACTTTCTCCTTTTGCCTGTCGTATCAATAATGCGCATTACCGTTTTGGCGAAAAAGAATATACCATCGATAAATTTTTGTTGGGCACAAGTGCATTGCATGGATTGCTGTATGATGCGCCGTTTACAATAACGAACCAATCCGCAAACGATGCGTGTGCAACGGTCTCATTGGATTATAAATACCGTGGTGACGACAAAGGTTATCCCTTTCTTTACGACTGCCTGGTACACTACACTTTGGGTAAAGAGAATCTACTAAACATTCGCACTGAAATAATTAATAGGGACAAAGGCCTAATTCCCATACAGGATGGATGGCATCCATATTTCAATTTGGGAGATAAGATAGATGACATGCAACTGGAGTTCCAGGCAAAAGAAATATTGGTGAGCGATGACAGGTTAATACCTACCGGCGCCTTGCTGCCTTATCATGAATTCGATGCCTTAAAAAAAATTGGAAGCACTTCGTTTGATGACTGCTTTACCCTGAGCTTTGCTGAATGTCAGCCACTATGTGTGCTGAGAAGCCCGGTAAAAAAAATACAGTGCGAAATCTATCCCGGAAAAGAATATCCCTACCTGCAAATATATACACCCGAACATAGGAATAGTATTGCGTTTGAAAACCTTAGTGCGGCGCCAGATGCTTTTAATAATAAAATGGGACTAATTATTTTAGAGCCGGAAGAAAAAATGATATTTGCAACTTCTTATAAATTAACTTCTCTAATATAGATTCATGAATACATACGCAAGCGCTGTTTTAAAAAGATTCTCAGATAGTTTTTCCGTTCAGCCAAGGATATTTTTTTCGCCAGGTCGAATTAACCTCATCGGTGAGCATGTTGATTACAATGATGGATTCGTGATGCCTGCGGCGATTAATAAAGGTGTTTATTATGCTGTTGCTGCAAATGAAACCGATGAGATAAACTTTGTTGCGCTGGATTTTGATGAATGTTATTCTATTAAAATACAGGATATAAAAGTTAGTAGCAGTTGGAAGAACTATACACTTAGTGTGATAAATGAATTTCTGATTGCCGGTAAAAAGATCAGTGGATTTAATTGTGTGTTTAGTGGTGATATTCCGCAAGGTTCGGGAATGAGTTCTTCTGCTGCTGTGGAGGGCGGACTGGCATTTGCATTGAATGAGATCTTTAATGTTGGGTATAACAGGGTTGAACTGGCATTGCTTTGTCAGCGTGCTGAGCATAATTTTCCAAATGTGCAATGTGGCATTATGGACCAGTTTGCGAACATGATGGGAAAAAAAGACCAGGTAATTTTATTGGATTGCAGGAGTATCGAGCATCAATATTTTCCTTTATCACTCGAGGGCTACAAGATCGTACTCATCAATTCAATTGTGCATCACTCGCTGGCTGCGGGTGAATATAATATCCGAAGAAAAAGATGTGAAGAAGGATTAGCAGTGCTCAAGAAGAACTTGTCCATTCAATCTTTCCGGGATATAAAATCGGTGGATGAAATGGACGGTTCTAAAAATGAGATGAGCCCGGAGGCATACGACTGCTGTAGGTATGTGGTGGAAGAAATTGCCCGTACAAAAAAGACTGCCGAATTACTTAAAGAAAATAATATTACTGAGTTTGGAAAACTGATGTATGCTACTCATGAAGGACTTAGTAAACTATATAAGGTGAGTTGCGATGAGCTGGATTTTTTAGCGGAGCAGGCAAAAAAATATCCCGCGGTGATTGGCGCCAGGCTGATGGGTGGTGGCTTTGGAGGCTGTACAATTAATATTGTAAATGATAACGGTCTTGATCATTTTATTGATGAAACCTTAAAAGCATATAAAGAGAAATTTGATATTGTTGCTGAAGTTTATATTGTGAATTCAGGGGATGGAACAACGGAAATCCTTTGATGTGTGATGTATGATGTGTGATTTATGATGTGTGCCTTTCTTTTTGAGACGGCACTAATTATTGAAAAAATTAAAACTTCAAAAAGGAATAATGACATTCTTAATTGGTATTCCAGTCATATCTGAATGGGTAGTTATTATCATCATAATAGCTATCATTTATTTTGTAATCAAACGCCTAAAGAAAATGTTTAGGTAGTAGTCGGCTTGCTTACCAGCAAATGCATTCACCAACTCTTTTAAATTTATCGGTTTCGCCTCCCCAGCCGGCGGGCTGCGTAACAGGAACGCCGCTGCTTTTGCTTCTTTGAAAAAATCGCTACGCTCTTTTTTTAATCCGCCGCGGCGGACCGAACCAAAAGAGGCGGCTAACCCGGTTACTGGTGAGAAATTAATGCAGTGGCAGACGGTGTCTGACAGTTTTTTTTTATTCTCAGGCGAGTCTCTGCCCGAAAGCCTTTCGAATACAAAGGTTGCTCAAGGCAGGACTCGCCGATACCTGATTGATCTTGTGAAATTTTCTTGCATTGAAAGCATTCGGAAATCAAATCATTATTCATCTTCAAGGCTCTTATTCTCTGGCGAGGCTCGGCCAGAGCGCTTTTCAGCCTTTTTAATACTCGCAGCGCTGATCTTTCTTGTTACTTCTTTGCATCAAGGCAAAGAAGTAAATGAACTCTTACCGGCAAGCGCATTCACCAACTCTTTTTAAATTTACCAG
>JBDSAP010000363.1:0-3581 GCA_039922055.1 Ferruginibacter sp. | reverse complement strand
TAAACAATGTTCTTTCCCGGCCCATTACCCTCGTCATTTCATCCACTTCCGGATAGTCTTTTTTCAATGTAGGGCCAAGCGGCATCTGGGTGATGGTCCAGTTGGTGTTTTTATCCTTTTCCTGTATGTAGGAAGCGATCCTGTAAATACGATCTGCCTTTTCGTGATAACGATCAAAGCTTAATTCATCCTTTATATAAAAAATTAAAAACAGGCTAAAAGTAATTCCAATAGTAAGCCCCAATATGTTCAGCAGACTATACCATTTGTCTTTTCTAAAATTGCGCATTGCAATTACTAAAAGGTTTTTTATCATTGGTTAATTTTTTTATTTGTTTTTCGGCCTCATCCCGGCCTCTCCTCCCTTCCTCCTCTCCGAAAGAGAGGAGGCGGTGCTTCATCTCTTTAATAAACATTTTATCTTCCAAATCAGCTTCATCTCGTTAATGAGCGACTGCAATTCAGCACACCATTTTTCCCAGCCGGCTCCTGACTTCCTCCTCCCCTTTGGGGAGGCCGGGTGGGGCTCCTACTCCGTCCTCAAACTCTTCACCGGGTTTGCCAGCGCCGATTTTATGCTTTGATAAACTACCGTTATAGCTGCAATAAGTAACGTAATTCCTATCGCCATTAAAAACATCCAAACGCCAATATGTATACGATATTTAAAATCCTGTAACCAGTTATTCATCAGCCACCATGCAATAGGAGCGGCAACCAGGAACGCAATCAGTATCAACCTGCCGAATTCTTTTCCGAATATCCAGAGTATCTCTGTTACACCGCTTCCCAGAACTTTTCGGATGCCGATTTCCTTCGTTTTCTGTGCCGCCATAAATGATACCAGGCCATATAAGCCAAGACAACCAATGAATATCGCAATGAATGAAAAAACAGAAATAAGTTTTAGCATGGTCTCTTCGGTTTCATAAAACTTGGCAATCCTTTCATCCAGGAATTGGTATTCATAAATTTTATCAGGATGAATACTGCCCCAATTTTTCTCCAGAGCAGGTAAGATGGATTTCATTTTGTTCATATTAATTCTTACAGCATAGCTGGAGTAATTGTCCGCAAAAGAAGTAATGCAAACTGCATTTATATCACTGTGAAAAGAGCCATCATGAAAATCTTTTACCACACCAACAATGGTTGCCGACATATGTCCATTGAAGTATACTTTTTTGCCCAGGGCTTCCTGCGGTGATTTCAAACCCAGTTTCCGGGTCAATGTTTCATTAATTAAGAATTCACGAACGGTATCTGAAGCGAAAATATTTCTGCCGGCAACCAACTGAAGGTCAAATGTTTTTATATACTGTTCATCGGCGGCCTTGATGCTTGACCGGAATGATTCTTCATCTGTTCTTGTATCAAAACGGATAGAGGTATTCCAGGCTTCATCTGAAGAAGGAGCTGCATAACATTGCGATACACTTTGAACGCCAGGAATTGCCGCCAGCTCATTCCTCAATGTTTTTTGCGCATTACTTGCTGAATCAAATCCCATGGGTATCATTACAACCGCATCTTTATTAAAACCCAGATCCGACGTCTTCGCGTATCGCATTTGCCGGAAGATGACCATCATACCGATGATTAAGATCATGGAAATAGTAAACTGGGTAACAATCAAAGTTCTTCTTGTATTAAATCCGCCAATATGTTGCTGAGATAATTTTCCCTTCAATGCAGAAACGGGGCGGAAACCGGAAAGTATAAGGCCGGGATATGAACCTGCCAAAAAAGTAACAAGCAATACCAACAAAGGAATGAAAATGATTAGGAGTGAACCGGATAGAAATTGAATGGCCATTTCAGTCTTGAACCATTCATTGACAAAAGGCAATGCGAGATACGATAAACCGATAGCTACAAAAGCGGCAATAATAGTTATTAACGCTGTTTCAGCGATAAACTGCCAGAAGAGTTGCCCGCGGAGGCTTCCCAGAACCTTTCTTATTCCTACTTCCTTCGCTCTTTTAAGCGCCTGTGCTGTCGCAAGATTTATAAAATTCACGCATGCTGTTATAACAAGAAATAAACCGATGAATAATAATATCCATAAATTTCTTTTTTCCATTACACCACCATAACGTCCATCAAAGTGTACCTGGGCGAACGGCTGCAATTTATAATGATGAACGTTTTTGCTTTTCGGCCTGTATTTCGTTACATACGCCGGTAACAATTTTTCAATTTGAGCGGCTGTTACGTTCGGGCGCAAACGGGTAAAACATTGTAACTCGGTTGATATACCTCCCCACGCATCGTCGCTTGCATACCATTCATTCGAGGATTTAAGGGTAGCCCACGATAAATATATTTCTGGTTTCAGGTCCGTATTTGCGGGGATATTTTTTAATACTCCTGTAATTTTAAAATCAATCCTGTTATCATAGCGAAAGGTTTTATTTACAGGATTTTCATTGCCAAAATATTTTTTCGCAAGGTGTTCCGTAATGATTGCTGTATTCGGTTCAGTTAACACCGTTTTTTTAACCCCCTGCAATAACGGGAAATTAAAGATATCAAAGAGCTCAGGCTCGGCAAAAGCAGCGCCTTCATCTTCCTTAAACTTCTTCACTTCCTCGCCCTGTTTAATACTGATCAAAGCATTGTGGGATATAACAGCACGGGCTACCTGTTCGGCAAAAGTATAGTCATTACGGAATGCCTTACCGAATGGCGGCGGCACACTGGCTACATAACTAATTTCATCCCTGTGTTGCTCGGTGACGAAACGGTAAATACGATCCGGGTTCTTATGAAAATTATCAAAGCTCAAATGATATTTTATCAATGTAAAGATCAGTATACAACAGGCCATACTCAAGGCCAGCCCCATTACATTAATGAGCCCGTATACCCTGTTCTTCCTGAGATTCCGAAATGCGATTTTGAAATAGTTTTTTATCATAACTAATGATGTTCTGTTTATGTCTGATGTCTGATTTATGATGTCTGATTTGTGGATGGTTATTCTTTAGAGCCTTACATTCATTGCTATCCCTTCCGTCGCTGTTCTATTTTTCATAATTCAACATTTTAAATTTTACGTTAGTTGATTATGTGGTGACCAGCCTTCAATCTTTGTGGATCATCGTTGTGTCACTCCCTTGTACGTTAGAAGTTTTGTTGATCGCCCGATACTTTTAGCGTTGTTGCCGGAAACTGGAACAATCCTGCACCCATGCTATAATACCCTTTTATTTTAATGGTTTTACCTATTGCCGTTTTCCAGTCACCAAAATAAGTTTCTGCAATCTCTTTTGTAAGCAATACATTGTTCGGATCTTTTAATGAGCTATACGAAACTGCCAGCAGGGGAAAATCAAATATTTTAAAGAATGAAGGTGATGTATAAAATACACCGCTTTGCTCTTTTAAATTTTTTACAGGAGTTCCGTTACCATCAAGCACCTCTAACTCATCATTATGGCTTGCATAAATAGGAGCAACTTGTTCCAGTTGGGGAAAAGCCGTTTTCAATCCGGCGGGCATTGGAAAAGGAACATTTTTCTCATAGGAAACAGTCCCTGCGTCTGCATGATGAGATTCGGTTAACACACGATAAACGC
>JBDSAP010000362.1:0-3250 GCA_039922055.1 Ferruginibacter sp. | reverse complement strand
CATCTCGGTTCTAACCTGGTTCGATGCATCGATCCTTCGTTTCAATGCAAGGCCTGCAGCCGCATTAATGTTGGGATTACGAACGATATCCTCGAGGTGCCATTGCACACAATCAACCCAGTTTTTGGAATACAATAAATGTTCTATGAAATGCTCCGGGTACGGATTTTTCGCAGCGGTATCCACACTATCGCTAAGGTGATAGTCCATAATACATTTATCAAAAACTTCATTGCAAATATTGCTTATCATAACAACCGGCTTATTATTCTGTTGACTTTTTATTTCTGACTGCAAGATAATAAATAGGTATGCCAATTAAAACAATTATCAGACCCGGCCATGTGTAAGCAGGCTTGTACAGGATCAGTAAAATGCAAAAGGCAATTGCCATCAAAATATAAATCGCAGGCAGCACCGGATAACCGAATGCTTTGTAAGGCCGCTCGGCGTTGGGCATTCTTTTTCTTAAAATAAAAATGCCATAGATCGTTAAAGCATAGAACATCACCGCAACAAAAGAGATCATATCCAGCAGGTCACCATACTTCCCACTAAGACAAAGTATGGAGGCTACTATAAACTGTATCCACAATGCGTATCCAGGTACCGCATGCTTGTTTAGCGTGCTGGCTTTTTTGAAAAATAATCCATCTTTTGCCATTGTATTATACACCCTTGCTCCGGCAAGGATCAATCCATTATTACAACCAAAGGTGGAGATCATAATCATTACGGCAATCACATAAGTACCGATGTCGCCAAAGATCACGTTACTTGCTGTGACCGCCACCCTATCCTTTTCAGCATGAGCTATGGAATCCATCGGAAGTACTGCGAGGTAAACAAGATTGGCGCACACATAAATAACAGTTACGATCAATGTGCCCATAAACAGGCTAAGACCAATATTTCGTTTCGGATTTTTTATTTCACCAGCAATAAACGTAACGTTATTCCAGGCATCACTGCTAAATATAGACCCCACCATTGCAGCGGCAATTCCACCCAGCAAAGCGGTACCCGCAATAGGCGTAATGCCAAAACCAGCACCTGGATTACAAGCCTCTTTCAATGATGTTTTGGTTGCCTGCCATGCATTTGCCCAGTTTGCTTCCCAAATCTCAGGTTTAAACATAATAAAGCCTGCGATTATCAATCCAAATAGTGACAATAATTTGGTGGATGTAAAAATGTTCTGGATCCATTTACCACCTTTTACACCCTTTGTGTTGGTATAGGTTAGCAATGCAATAAGGAGGATTGCAACTACTTGTGCTGCACTGATGCTAAAATATACAGGAGCATTACAGGCGTCTGTACCTGTTTGAACTTGAAACAGCTTGTTGTCCTCGCTTAATGGATGATATAAGTAGGCCGCGAATTTTGAAAATGCCACTCCTACTGCTGCAATGGTGCCGGTTTGAATCACTGCAAAAATGCTCCAGCCATACAAGAAACCAACGAGCGGATTGTAAGATTCTTTTAAGTAAACATATTGTCCCCCGGCTTTTGGAAACATGGCACTTAGTTCACCATAACTTAATGCTGCTGTAACAGTCATAAACCCTGTTATGAGCCAGACTGCTATTAGCCATCCGGCACTGCCCACATTCCTGGTGATATCTGCGCTTACAATAAAAATGCCTGATCCTATCATGGAACCAGCCACGATCATCGTTGCATCAAAAAGACTGAGGGTAGGTTTGAAAGAGGGATTGTTTTCTGTCATAATAAATATTGGTTAGTAATGGCGGTATAAAAGTTGGGGT
This sequence comes from Ferruginibacter sp., assembly GCA_039922055.1. Taxonomy (GTDB): domain Bacteria; phylum Bacteroidota; class Bacteroidia; order Chitinophagales; family Chitinophagaceae; genus Ferruginibacter. Next base: position 1,478 of record JBDSAP010000362.1, on the reverse strand, counting down.
ATAAAAAATCCCGTTATTGTAACGGGATTGAAGGTATATAAATTGATTGAATTTATGGTTTGGCCGGAAGTTTCATTTTTTCATTGAGGCCTTTGACGATATCCGAAGTTATATTGAGGGTAGAGTCTTTATAGAAAAGATAGTCAAGACCAACGCCTGTTGCCAATATATACGTGTACTTTCTTTCCTTATTGTAATCGCTCATAAATGCTTTTAATTTCTTTTGCATGTCGTCCATTATTCTTGCACCTCTTTCTGCAAGCTGTTGGCCCTTTGCCTGTTTTTTTTGTTCTACTTCCTGCTGCTTTTGCCCAAGTTTTGCCTGGAATTCTTCCGCTTCTTTTTGAGTAATTGTATTACCCTTTTTTAAAAAATTATCCCGTTCTGCTGTTAGAGAACGATAATCATCTTCATACTCGGAGCTGATGGCTTTTTGTTCGGCTTCGAGTTCTTTTTTACGCTCCTTAATGAAAGACACATTATTGTATAGAGAATCAAGTTCAACATAGGCTACCATCATTCGCCTGCGGCCTGTGGAGGTGTCTTTGTAATTACTATTAGCAACTGGTCCATATAACTTACCTTTTTTAGCGGGGGTAAAATGCAGGTAATACAGGAAGGCCACTGCAAGCACCAAAATAATATTTAACACAAAGGAAAGTTGTTTCATGCTTAGGTTTTTGTTTGTGGCAAGATAGTCAGAAAGGCAGATTTGCCAATATTTGCCAGGAAAGTTTTAGGAAAGGTTAACAGGATGTATGATGTATGATGTCTGATGTCTGATGTCTGATGTATGATGTATGATGTATGATGTATGATGTATGATGTTACGAAGCGCTTGATTTAGAGAAGCCTTCCTGTAAGCAATCTTTACGCCTGCAATACGAAAAAACTTACCGAAGATCTGTAGTGAGCCCTACCCCCGGTATTTTCATACGAGGTATGTAAATTTATTCGCCGGCTGTTATATCAAAGATTATTTACATCATATATCACAAATCAGACATCCTATATCACACATCACACATCATACATCATACATAACGAAAAGGCCGCAACAAAGTCACGGCCTTTAATTATTCCTTTAAAAATTACTACTTCACTTCTTCAAACTCTGCGTCGGTTACGTTTTCTGCATTACCGCTTTGTTGCTGGCCATTTTGACCATCACCATTAGGCTGTTGCTGTTGTTCGCCACCGGCCGCTTGTGTTGCCTTATACATTTCTTCACTTGCTGCTGTCCATGCTGCATTCATTTCTGCCACTGATGTATCAATAGCTGCTATATCCTGCAATTTGTGAGCTTCTTTCAATTTATTCAGTGCAGCTTCGATGGGCGCTTTTTTATCTGCACTAATCTTATCACCATATTCCTTCAACTGCTTTTCAGTCTGGAAAATAAGACTGTCCGCCTGGTTGATCTTTTCTACTTTTTCTTTTTCTGCCTTATCCGTAGCTTCATTCGCCTTGGCCTCATT
>JBDSAP010000361.1:0-9110 GCA_039922055.1 Ferruginibacter sp. | reverse complement strand
TTGACAGCATAGTTCTTTGTAAGTGTAAGCATGTAGTGCGTTGGATAATTAGCACTTAAATCTGAATATTCAAAACTTCAAATGGCAATACTTCGTATGCCATGGCTGCTTAGTCGATAGACTAGTAACCATTAGGGCCGTTGGACAGGTTGGCCTGTTACCATGTCCTCCCGCCGACTCAAAACAAAAACGGGCTGCTGCAATGAAATGATGTGATCATTGCTTAAGACCATTCATCTAAGGATCCGGTTGGTTTGTGTTGCTCCTGCCGTTTCCCGACAAATAATGCAGCAATAAACATGTAGAAAGCTTATGACGAGTATGTTTGGACCAGGGTTCGACTCCCTGCAGCTCCACTCTTACACTCACCAAATCGTGCTAAAAGCCCGCAAACGCAACGTTTACGGGCTTTTTTGTTTTCGGCAGTTCATCAAAATATGCATATAATCGCATAATTCTGGTGAGTGATTCGGTGAGTAGGATCAATGTTACAACATTACTCACCAGACATGCTCAAACTACTTGACAATCAACATGTTCAAAAAATGAACATCTTGTTTTGCTTCTGCTGCAATGCTAATTTTGTTCACCTTAAATGATTAAAATCGTGAAGACAAATTTTAGCATGCTTTTCTACCTGAAAAAGCAAAAAAACTACACATCAGGTCCAGCGCCAATCTATTTAAGAATTACTGTAAACGGCCAACGTGCAGAATTAACTGCGAACAGGGAATGTGACCCTGAGAAATGGAACAGGCATTCAGGGCGTGCCATTGGCACAAAGGAAAATATAAGAAGTCTGAATGTTTTCCTTGATAATCTACAGACTGAGGCGTATGAAGTTCACAGATACCTTTACGAAAATGACAAAGAGATTACCGCTGAAGCAATCAAAAACAAGATGCTTGGTAAATCTGAAACGTCTTACAAACTCATTGAAATATTCAAGGAACACAATAGGAAAGTAGAAAGCTTGGTAGGTCAGGAATTTGCCCCTGCAACCTCCAAACGATACCAAACCTCTTTGCAGCATACCCAGGCATTTTTAATCTACCAGTTTGGTATTAACGACATAGATATCAAAAAGATTGACCACGCTTTTGTTAGTGAGTATGATTTTTATTTAAGAAGTATCCGTAAGTGTAATAACAATACTACGCTTAAGTATATAAAAAACTTCGGTAAGATTATCCGCATCTGTCTTTCGAATGGCTGGATTGTAAGGAATCCCTTTTTAAATTATAAGGGCAAAATAAAAGTAGCTGATCCGGTTCATTTAAGCGAAGATGAGATCCAGAGAATGGCTGATAAAGAATTTAAAATTGATCGTCTAAATCAGGTTAGGGATGTGTTTCTATTTTGTTGTTTTACGGGATTGGCTTATGTTGATGTAAAGAAACTTAAAGTATCTGAAATCACAAAAGGCGTTGATGGCGAGTTATGGATTTTTACAAACAGGCAAAAAACCGATACAAGGTCTGCCATTCCATTATTGCCTACAGCTGCCCTGCTTATAAAGAAATATTCAAACCACCCGCTGTGTGTGAATAAGGGCATGCCATTGCCAGTACCAAGTAATCAAAAAATGAATGGCTATTTAAAAGAGATAGCGGAAATATGTGGGATAGAAAAAACATTGACATCGCATATTGCCCGTCATACATTCGCAACAACAGTTACACTAAGTAATGGCGTACCAATAGAATCTGTTTCCAAAATGCTTGGGCATTCTTCAATAAAACAAACACAGCATTATGCTAAAATATTGGATTTAAAAGTTAGTGCTGATATGATTTTATTGAAGCAAAAGCTGGGGCACCGTTATAAGTAATTGTTTATAATAAACCTATCTCAATTTGAAAAAGATGAAAACAATCGAATCTATTCCTTCCGATAACAATATAGAATACCTGGCAACAAATATTCAACAGGTTAATTCATTTTTCCTTGATAAAGTCCGAAGGCAAGTGAATACGGCATTAACGCTTCGCAATTTGATTATTGGATATCACATAGTTGAGTATGAGCAGTCTGGTAAAGACCGGGCAGTTTATGGCATAGGCCTCTTGAAGGCTATTGCCCAAAAGCTTATAAAAATGGGAGTAAAATCGTTACAGGAACGTAACCTTTACTTATGCAGAGACTTTTACAGAGCTTACCCTCAAATTTTGCAGACAGTGTCTGCAAAATCGTATTTAGCTGATTTTAAGTCTTTTGCAATTTTGCAGACAGCGTCTGCGATAGTGCCGGAATTGGATCAGTCAACCAATTTGAACCTCTTGCTAACCAACCTCAGTTTCTCTCATTTTATAGAGCTTTTAAAGACTGATAGTGACAAACGCAGGTTCTATGAAATTCACGCTATTCAAAATAATTGGGGCGTAAGAGATTTAAAACGAGCCATAGAAAGCCTTTTGTATGAAAGAACCGGACTAAGTACCAATAAGGACGCTGTCCTGAAAGAACATACAGTCCAAAATGATGTGAAACCTGAAGATTTATTTCGTAATACTTATCTGCTGGAGTTCCTGGGGTTGGAGGAAAAGCCATCTTATAGTGAATCTGATTTAGAAGAAAGTATTATTACAAATCTTCAAAATTTTCTTATTGAATTAGGCAAAGGCTTTTGTTTTGAGTCACGCCAAAAGAGGATTACCTTCGGAAATACACACTATAGGATTGACCTAGTATTTTATCACCGAATTTTAAAATGTCATGTATTATTGGATTTGAAGATCGGAGAATTTGATCATGGAGATGCAGGGCAAATGAATGTTTATTTGAATTATTATAAAGAGAATGAAATAGAGGCCGGTGATAATCCTCCCATAGGTATTATTCTTTGTGCAGGTAAGAACGATTCACTTGTTAAGTATGCGACAATGGGGTTATCACAGCAGGTGTTTGTTTCAAAATATCTGATTAATCTACCGACAGAAAAGCAGTTGCAAAAAATTATTGATGAGGAAAAAGACAAGCAATTGGACCGTCGCTAACGGGACGATTGGCCAGTGTTCGTTTCGAAATATGAGTTGATACATATTGACCTGCTTTATTGATACAGTCGAACCCATTGTTAAAAACCTCTACTGATATGCTTCCGATCGAATGTTTTTGCTTTACTCACCGAATCACTCACCAATATTTTCAGATGCCTTTAGCTGCAATGCTGATTCAAAAATAAATCTTTTGATGCTATAAGTATAACTAATCTTACAATATTATTATTAACCTCATTGGCATTCACAAAGGTTGTAAAGTTTATATTTTAGCAGAATTTATTATCGCTACCGCTGATTTTTATTGAAGTAAAAACACAGTACCCTCTTAAATGTTGTAAAGTTTCGCTTGTGGTAGTTTTATAATTAACTATCCAAACATACACTCCTACAGGTTGGTTTTTTCCTCTTAACCTGCCATCCCAACCTTTATTTTTGTCCGAGGTTTGAAAAACCAGTTCACCGAAGCGATTATAGATCAGAAAATGATAATCGGAAACATTCTCGCCATAGCTGGTTTGAAAATATCATTTTTGCTATCACGATTAGGAGTAAACTTATTCCTTTAAAAAAAACTTTTTAAACAATTTCCATCCCTGCTGCTGGCCTGCTATGATGATTTTTTAATTGCCGTTTTGTTCCTGGAAAACTTTGTGGCATACAGCTGCTTCCTTTGAAAATCCCAACGCATAGTAGGCTTTAAAAAGTAAATAATTGTCCACGGCATTTGTAAACACAGCAATGTCTTTATTCTTTGTTGGAAAATTTTTGCTAATATCAATTATTTCCTGGTAACTCTTAAGCCGGTAAAGAATCAGCGTCAGCAATGCCCTGAAAACTTCATTTGCCGGTGAAAGCTTTATTGCCTCTTGAATGTATATTTTTGCTTCTGTATTTTTATTTAAATTCATGTAACAGATAGATAAAAGACAAAAGAAGGAATCGGTTTGCTTTCCGTTTGCTAATTTATAATCGGTTAACACCTTCAAACAATTCCTGAAATCATTGATTGCAAAATATAGGTTACCCAAATTGAACAAGTGTGCGTTGGCATTGCCTTGTTCGATCACCTGGTAGATCCTGGTCATTGTATCTAGTTTTTCTTTGTACGACTGAATCCATTGCTGATAATTGTAAAACCCTTTTTTTGATCCTTCCTGGTATATTTCCAGCATTGCTCCATATTGACCTAGATCCGCATAAACGTGACTTAATTCATCATAATAGGCAACATTTGGCTTGTAACTAAAACTAATAGCTTTTTTTAGGGAAATAATGCCATTGAGTGTATCCCCTAGATTCAGATAACATTTTGCCAATGCAAAATAGCCGCTGTCAGTCATAGCATTAATATCAATCTGATCCTTTAAAAGCTTAATTGCTTTATTGTATTCATCCAGTTCAATAAAACCGTTGGCTAAAGCCAGTTTTGATTGACCATCAAATACATCTATGTTAATTACTTTTTCCAAATAAGTGAGCGATTCTCTTACATATCCTTCTTTATAATACAGGTTATACATCTTCCTTAAGTATTCTGTATTATTCGTGTCAAGTTGATAAGCTTTGCTGTAGTGATAGCTGGCGGAATCTTCATTAGCTAAAGAATCATAAACATTCCCGATAAAGTAATGCAATTCTGGTTGTTGTGGCAGCAGTCCTAAAGACATATTTCCGTAGCGGAAAGCTTTTGAAAATTTGCCTCGCCGGAATGAAACATAAGCAAGGCTGCTATATACTTTGGAAGCATTATCCCCTGATGATTTAATGGCTTTTTCGTAGTAAATATCAGCATTGGCAATATCCTTTTTAATCTCATATACTGAACCCAGGAAAAGATAATTTTCTGTACCGGGAAATTTTGCAACTAAAATCTTGCAAAAAAGCAATGCTGAATCCAGCTTATTCGCAAAGGTATATGCTGCAGTTTTTTGTTTCAATAATGGTTCTTCCGGTCTGCTAACCTGGCAAATTGCAGGTTGCGCCAGGTAAGTGCCCAAAACTGTATACACTAACTGTTTGACTAAGCACATTTCTATTTTCATAAAATTATTTTTTTGTAAATACAATACTTTTACTACCCCATGTTGGATAAAGCAGAATTGGAGTTCTGATGACATTGAGGGGAATTGCAGGGATTTTTACTCCAAAACTTTTTTCAATATCCAGTTTGTAACTGGCAAATAATGCAGCTCTTAAATAATTTTTAAAGTTTTCATTACCGGCAAGGGCAAGCACTGTTGTAATAGAAATACCCAGGCCAATGCTAAATCCGCAATTCAGCACCAATAATGGCTTTTTAAGAATTTCAACCAACAATGGCTCTGAAAGCTGTATTGGAATGGTTATTTTATTGAAATTTAAATTCAGCAAACAGGCATCAGCAATATTTTGCCTTTCTATGTTAGCTGTTAAACTGATGGGTTGGTCAACCTGTAATTGAGTAGAAAAATTTTCATTTAAAGGAAACGTACAAATTAAATGACCGATTAATCCAGCGGGAGCAAACTTAAGATTTACATTAGCGTTTATGTTTGCATTAAGATTGCCATTTAGGGTAATGCTATTTATCCCATTCGGAATGGTTTGCGTAATATCAGCGGCGATAATTCCCTTGGCTTCAGCATATCCCCCGAATTTCCCAATGTCTTTTATGAGGTTATCATAAATAAAAATGGCGGCAATTTCAGTGTAACATAAAGCTTTTCTAGCTACAAGTTCCCCTGCACACCAGGTAGCTTTTGCAACATTCGAAGCCTGGCATGCTCCGTATTTCACACCATTCGAAACCTGGCATGCTGCCCATCGGACATGACAGAGCGCATCAAAAAATCCACAGCTGCCACAATCACTCAGTACGTTGGAGCAATTATTAAACTGGCAATCAAATGTGATCGAACTACAATCCGGCTTACCAATTTCACCAAGACTTATTTCTTTTTCCGGAAAATCACTCTTTGTGTCTAATGAATATTTAATACCAAACCTGGCATCCTTAAACAGCTCATTGGTAATGCGTGACATGACATCATAAGAAAGACGCACTGAATTATTTGACGAGTCGTTAGCAGGCATAATATCAAGATTCGAATTCCATGCACTGGTGAATGAACTGTCGAAATGTTCAAAAAGTGTATTAAATGTCTCTTCTTCTATTAGTCGGGACTGAATATTATTTATAGAGATAAGATCCCCTTTATCGACTACTTTTTTGTCTTTGACAATCTGTGCCGCTTCATTTATTATTTTCGCGTCAACGCCTATATTTAAAATATAGTTTGGTTGGGGCGGCAGTGGCAGTGATGATGATAGCCTTGAAGTAGTGGCTGTAGCAATAACAGGTTGTCTGCTTTCATCAATGCCGGCAATTACTGCAATACTGCCCGGTTTCAGCAGGATGACTGGATGCAGTGTTTGCCGCTTCATTTTAAATGTATAGTCATTGGTTACAGATATATTTTCATCTGATCCTAGAAGTGATGATAACGGAAGTTCAGGAAACGGGGGGTAATTAATTTTAATAACAAATTGTTTTATTTGTCCGTTTATATTATCCCTAAAATTTTGACAAAGTGTATTAACCGCAGCTTTTGCAATTGAACCAAGGAAAAGGCATCGCCTGAGCTTTAACTGGGTGATATGAATTCTGTCAAAACTAGGAGCAAGTTTCAAACTATCCTCATTTACCGAAGGTGACAAGCGGCCCGAAAAATTAATGGAGAGACTTTTCACATACTTATTATCCCTTAAAAAAAACTTGAATTCTGCAGAAGCAATAATTTCTTGTTTTGAAATGGAAAACTTAGGATTTTGTATAATTTCAATCTTTTCAACTGAAGGAGCGCCAAGTGTAGGGTCAGACTTGTATAAATCTTCAAAATACAAATGAATAGTCGAATCCAGAAAAGATTCATCTAGCCTTGCACCGAGATCTATCTTAGGTATTTTTTCTAATTCAGCAATTGAGTTTTTTAAAGACCCAGCGGATTTTTCCAACGACGATACTGGCGGATATTTACTGTTTACAAATTTCTTTATTGCCGGGCCACAACCATACAATTGAAATAATACAATCGCTGTGGCTAGCATTAAAATAATTCTGTTGTTCATAATTTTATTAGTTTAATTATCAAAAAAACCACATCACTTTTATAGTCAGAAGGAGAAATCGTATTTTTAAAATCTATTTCTTAAATCTCTATAATTTCACTGGTAACTTGAATAACATCTATATTGCTATCATATTCGTTACCGAAATAAATAGGCAAGAATCAATCTGCCATCATTTATATCGCCATCCATTACTAAAATAAATGCATGGACGTTTGCCTGGTACTGGCCAACTAGAAAAGCAGTCTTTCTTTCTACAAATAATGACGGACTGATTAAAAATGCCGGGTCATAATGGCGCTTTAAATTCTTTACCAATGGTCAACATGGGGAAAAAGCAAATTGATTTATAAGAGTTTTTGCCAGCAGCAACTGTCGCATAATTAACGTGAGGTTACAGTATAGTTCTGGGGATTTTTATTAACGGTAATTGATAACATCAGTAGTAACTTTCCCAAAAAAACACTTCCTGCGAAATTATTTTTACACCTTTCCGTGTTCAATTCATAATTTTATTAAGTCGCCGGTAACCGTGGCTCTTAAAGTAAATACGCCGCCATGCAACGGTGTCTTTTCAACCGTTTTGGTTAACAAGCTCTGATAGTCGAACGAAAAAAGGAAACGATTGATCTGAAGGCCGATAGTAATTCCTGCAAAGCTTAATTTTTCTGGAGGCTTAATGCCCTTCAAGGTAGGGGTAAAAATGCTGCTGTATGTACTCGATGTGCCGGCAGTTACTTTTACTGTTTTGATATACGGGCTTATTTGCACACCAAAAGTGTTATCATTTGTATTTATAGCACGGCTAAAGTTAAAACCGTAAATCCAGGAACTCGTTTGAATTTTTGATGAATCTTCTACAGTGCCTTTAATATTTATCTTATTGTAGTTGTATTCTATAAAAGGAGATAGTTCGGTATCAAAATTATAGTCACCTTCGCTTTCTGAACCTTGGCAGCATTTAAAAATCGAAAGAATATTGTACTCTATTCTTCCAGAAAAACCGGATTTACTTCGATCGGGTAAAAATAAGTTGGCAAGTTTAATGGAATCTAATTTGGTTGAATCTATCTCCTGGCCCAGGTTATAACCAAGGTAAAATTTTGCGTTCTTATTCTTGAGAAAAAGAATTTTTGCATTTACACTGGCAGAAGGACTAAGTGATGAACCGTTTTGTGAACCTGCAATATTTCCAAGGCCCTGGATCTCAATTCTGTGATCTTTGTTTTGGTCTTCGACTGCCAATACCGCTTGCGAAGCAGCCAATGCTGAATTACTTCTTGCTTCCGCTATCTGATCAGCAGCTACTGCACTGGCATCAGCTGCAACCAGCAGTGCGGCTGCTGATGCATTTTTTGCATTGGTAGCAGGTACAACAGCCGAAGTGGAGGATGAAGCAGCTGCAGAGCTGGGGACAGTTCCGGCAAAATTTGCAGCGGCGGTATTTGCTGCTACCTCGGCATTGGTATGTTCCGTGGCTGCATTGGTGTGCGCTGCCGCAGCAGCCAAGTTTCCTGAAGCAGTAGCCGCAGCGGCCGCATTAGTATGGACATTAGCAGCGTTATTGTGAGCGACAGCGGCAACTATCTGTGCCTGATGTGCTTCGTTTGTTAATCCAGCCACCCTCCCTTTATTATTAAGTTTAAGTGGATTTAACCGTTGTGCATTAGTATTTACAGCTGCGAACACTAAGACAATTGCAAAAAAATTTTTCATAAATCGTTTTGAATGTTGTTTGGAAATATTACTCGTTTTGTTATGGGGTAGCTGCCAGAGTTTTGCTGGCATTGATCCTTCCAGCTCCCATGGGTACGGGAGGCGCTGAAGTAAACGCATCACAGTTTTTAGCAATCAGGCCTTTTACCACATCTGCCTTTAATGATTTATTTTTACTAAGTACCAGAGCCGCAAGTCCTGATACATGTGGAGCAGCCATCGATGTACCGTTAAAATTCTCGTAGTTATTCCCTGGAATAGTTGATAATATGTCAACGCCAGGCG
>JBDSAP010000360.1:0-65866 GCA_039922055.1 Ferruginibacter sp. | reverse complement strand
ATGCAATACGTCCAGGGCCGCACCTGGGAGCGGATCATCCTCGAGAACAAGAAGCAGGAGTGGATGGCCGCGACGAAGATCGCGTGCGACGTGCTCCGTGCGCTCGAGTACGCGCACACCCGCGGCACTGGAAGATACTGCAGCCAAAATATTGATCAGTAGAATAGCCAGCAGATCAAAACTGCAAACAACAACAGGCATCGATATCATAGAATTGGATACTGAATGGGTAGCGATTAGTAAGGAAGATAAGGGCAACCTGCAAACGACCATCAACCCAGATCAACTTGCTTATGTAATTTATACTTCCGGCTCAACAGGTAAGCCAAAGGGAGTAATGATTGAGCATAGTAATCTTTATGCATTTCTCAACTGGAGCAAGGAAGAATTTGCACTCAGCAATTTTGAAATAGTGTACGCCACCACCTCCATGTGCTTTGATCTTTCGATATTCGAAATATTCTACCCATTAAGTATAGGTAAACCAGTAAGAATAATAGAGAATGGTTTGCATATTAGTAAATGGCTACCACAGGACAAACAGGTGCTCACCAACAGTGTACCGGTAGTAATGGAGCATTTACTAAAAGAAGGTACAGATATAAGCAATATCAGTGTGATCAACATGGCAGGAGAACCAATCCCTTTCCATGTACAACAAGGGTTAGACACAGACAGGATAGAAGTAAGAAACCTGTACGGCCCAACAGAAGATACCACTTACAGCACTGTATATAGGATAAAGAAAGATGAACCGATCTTAATAGGTAAGCCAATCTCCAATACACAGGTTTACATTATAAGCAAGGAAGATAAGCTGGTACCGATAGGCGTAGCAGGAGAAATCTGCATAGCTGGAGATGGATTGGCAAGAGGTTACTTAAACAGGAAGGAATTAACCAACGAAAAATTTGTACCAAATCCATTCACCAGCATCCAGCATCCAGTATCAAGCATCCAGCATCAAGTATCAAGAATGTACCGCACAGGCGATCTTGGCCGCTGGTTACCGGATGGTAATATAGAATACCTGGGAAGAAAAGACGACCAGGTGAAGATAAGAGGATACAGGATAGAACTTGGAGAGATAGAAACCGTACTGATGCAAAATGAATCTATCAGCCAGGCAGTAATACTTGCAAGAACAGATAACCAGGAACACAAACGATTGGTAGGCTACATAGTAAAGGCAGAAACTGCTAAAGAGTTCAATAAACAAGCCATTTCACAATACCTTCAAGGCAAGTTGCCAGACTTTATGATACCACAGTTGTGGGTAGAGTTGGAAGCCATGCCATTAACACCAAATGGTAAAATAGATAAGAAGGCATTACCAGATCCGGAGGCAAGTGAATTATTGACGAACGAATACGTTGCGCCACGAAATGAGTTGGAAACAAAACTCGCCATCATCTGGCAGGAATTATTAAACGTAGAGCGTGTAGGCATCTACGATAATTTCTTTGAACTGGGTGGACATTCAATGTTAGCAATGCGTGTGCTGTATGCTATTAAACGTGAGCTCGAAATTGAACTTACCATGAAGGACTTGTTCTTAAATCCATCGATAACTGAGTTGCTACGGTATTTCCAGAAACGAAATAACATTTTATTAAACAATACTTCCAATTTTAAATCTCTTGTTCAGATAAAAGCTGGAGGCAGTAATAATATTCCTCTTTATATAGTTTGCGGAGCAGGCGGCACGGCGTTTAAATTTAAAGAGTTTGTAAGTATGCTGGACGCTGGCCAATCCGTATTTGGGTTGCAACAACCCACGGGCATTCAGGATGCAAAAGATTTTCCTGCAAACATGGAAGAGATTGCCGCACGGTATGTTGACGAAATTACTATGCAAAATCCTGTGGGTCCTTATGCATTATCAGGCCATTGCCTTGGTGGAATTATTGCCTTTGAAATGTCTAAGCAGATGGAGGCCAAGGGCAAAAAAGTGATGTTGCTGGCAATGTTTGATACGCATATAAAAGATATTACCCCGAGAGCGAAACTCCCGGCAGGAAGTTTTAGAAATTTTTACCACATACCTCTAATTGCAAAGAAATCATTTTCAAAACTACGCCTGAAGGTGAACTTCGAAACTCATCTCTTAAGGAACTATACAAAACATGCCATCGGTTATAAAATAAACAAGTTAAAATTCCTGATTAGCCGGGCCTATAGGCGCAGACCCGATGAGGGATTCGAGCTCTTTAAAGAATTGGAACGCAACCTGGTCAACGCTTCAAGAAATTACCAGATATCTCCTTATAACAGGGACATATTGGTATTTTATGCTAAAGAGCATTATTATTTTTGGGATAAGGATAAGGATGTAAAATACAAGAAATTGTATTTGAATATGCACACAAAGAATATGTGGAAAAAATACGTAAGGTCTGTTACGATGTATGAAATTGATGGGGACCACTCCACTATTTTCTACCCGGACAATGCCCAGGAATTTGCCCAATTATTACAGAAGCATCTTAATAGCTGCAGCGATAAAAAGGATCTGCCCGAAGCGATCATTTTATCTGCCTGATAATATCCCAACTCTTATGCCATGAGAGTTGGGATATTTATTGTTATAAAATTTGGAGACCTGCTACGCCGCAGTAGAAATAAACTTAACCAAAAATCTTTTTGCAACAGGCAGTAATGTTTCTTCAACAGGAAAGCGCAGGGAGGTTTCCATTGCATATACTGCAGGGTTGGGCAGGTCGGTCTTTTTGCGGATGAGCTCCGACTTTATTTGATCATAGGTAGACGAGATACTCCGGTACCAACTGTCGATAAAATCGGTACGGATGCCCCGGTATTTTTCATCATGCTTTTCAAAAATGGTGAGGCGGTATTGGTACACCAGCGTATCTTTTTGATTGCCATTATTTAAAAAGAAGTAACCTTCGCTGTTATCAAGGGGCACGAGCCCGATTGGCATTATTACAATCTTTTCTTCCACAAACTCGTAGATCTCAGTTCCATCATTGATAGTCTTTTGCATTTTCCCCGAAGCGTATTGAATAATGTCTTCCAGTTCCTTCATCAGCTCATCGTCTGCTATCACCTGGCGATAGAGCAAGGAAAGTTTTTCCAACTGAATACCAGTAAGGGTTTTAGGAAAGTTATCCTGCAACAGTTTTTTATTGTTGCGGAAAGAAACCATGTTGTTGTAGTGGAAAATTATATCTGCCAGTTGCGGGTAAAGTTTATTTTGGCGAAAGCCACTATTGATCTCCTGCAGGTAAGCGAGCAGTGTATATTTTTTCAACTCAAAATCTATATAGCCTTCTGCAAACCAGGTTTCAGATAAAGTTTTCATATCATAAAATTGAGGTGATATGAAGTTAGTAAAAAAAAGATAATTGTGAACAGGGAAACAGAGCTGGTAATGGATTAGTTATTTTTAAACAAATCTGTAACAAAAATCATTTTGCACTAAGGGCTTGTTGTATGAAATGACAAGGAGTCAAACTTTATATATCTAACCAGCTTAAGAATTATTATACGCCTTAATAACGGTCTCACGTAACGCTGACGCTTCCTCCGTGCAATGAAAGTAAATGATCGAAGCAATTGCTTGCGGATCTACCCAACTGTCAAAGTCTGCCTTCGGCATCGATTCCCTGTTTTGTGGTGTATCAATAGTGCTGGGCACAACAATACTTGCTACTACATTTTTTCCTTTTGCCTCAATATTCATCAGCTCTGACAAACGTACCACCAGCGATTTTGCCAATCCATAAGCCACCATCCCGTTGCTAAAAGACGCCTGTAGTCCGGGCCTTGCGCCAATCATAAAAATTCTTCCGCTGTTTTGTTTCATCATCTGCACAAATGCAGGCCTGGCCACATTGAAGGTAGTTTCAAAGTTTAATTTGTACTGCTTCATTATATCCGAACTTGTAGTATCGGCAATGCTCCCCATTGCAAAGCCCCCAACTGTTAATACCACCGCATCGATGGTGGAATAAGCCGCGATGACAGCATTTATAAATTTTTGTGTATCATCTTCGTTCATCAGGTCTACCACAACTTTCTCAAAGCTCTCCGCAGGAAAATTTATCGGTACAAGGTCATTCGGAACCACCGTTCCAATTACTTTGTAGCCCTCGGCAATAAATTTATTTACTATGGCTTGACCCAGGTTCCCGGATGCGCCGGTTACGATTGCTGTCTTCATAATTTTTCCTTTTTTATTTACCCGGCTAAGGTATTTCAATTAAGCTTTTGTTGCGTCGCACACTTGTACTTTCTGTACTATGGGCGACAAACCCCCCGATAACTTTTAACTGTGCCTTAAAAAAGAATGATCATCAGAAAGCTTTTATAGCGCATATATTCTTTTCTAATTAATCAACATCAAACAATTTCTTCGCCATTCTTAATGGACTGTTCATCAACTTCTATTATTAAAAGCAAGCTAATAAACTTAGGGTAAATTTGAAAGCAAAATAAAACAAAATGGCGCATTATAAAGTACTGGCTATTTCAGGGAGCCTACGGATTAATTCATCTGCAACAATGGTTTTAAAGCAAGCTATTTCTCTCTTTCCATCAACAGTTGCGATTAATAGTTACGAGGGCTTGGCAGAATTACCTCCTTTCAATGACAGCCAGGATGAGCCATTAGCAGTGAAGCAGTTTAAAGATTTACTGCGGGCAGCAGATGGTGTATTTATCTGTACACCTGAATATGCATTTGGTGTTCCCGGCACACTAAAAAATGCGTTGGATTGGACAGTTAGCTCCGGCGAGTTCGTAAACAAACCAGTCGCTTTAATTACTGCCGCATCAGTTGGCACAAATGCCCATGCGTCTCTTTTATTAATCCTTTCCGCATTATCGGCTAACGTTGCTTCCGGGGCCACCCTGGTGATTCCATTTATCCGTTCTAAATTAGATGAGAGCGGATCAATTAAAGACAACGCCACATTACAGGAAGTAAAAATTGTAGTGGATGCTTTCGTCAAAATAT
Source organism: Ferruginibacter sp. (assembly GCA_039922055.1). Lineage (GTDB taxonomy): Bacteria > Bacteroidota > Bacteroidia > Chitinophagales > Chitinophagaceae > Ferruginibacter. Next base: position 60,888 of record JBDSAP010000360.1, on the reverse strand, counting down.
TGACGCAGGAAAATAGTTTTGAAAATTAGCTTTACTGGTTCAACAAGAGTTACTGATGTCAACAAGATCGCTAAGACGGCACTATGGTTTTTGGCAGAAGATCAATATATTTGTTAAGCAGTTATTTTTATGAGAAAAGTTATACTAGCTATTGTCCTCTTTACTTCCTGCCGGGTGCAGGATAATAAAACTGCACACATTCCTCTTAATAAACCTGCCGAAGTTCCTGCTAAAATAAACAACATAAGGGAGACACCTGCTGCTACCCAACCCCAGGAGAACACTATTGCTGTTAAAGAAATTAGTGAGCAATTGGAAACTGCTGACAATAAGCCTTCACAAGTTGAGTGCCCCGCTTCCACAATAAATACCACACACAATAAGGTTGAATGTACTGAATCAAACAGTGCACCTAATATTGGCGCAAAAGCGGAGATGAAAGATAATAACGTAGGCGCCAGCAATTACGAAGAAGGTTATATTCCCTTCATCAAACAATATTGGTAAAGGATACCTGTGCCAAAGTTTTCATTAATTCTAAGCAATAATATTAGCTGATAGCAACCATAAACAATGTTGCGAGCAAGATCATTTTCCCAATCGCTATTCATTTAATCTCATCACATCAACAGCTCCGATATCAACCGGGAAAATGATCTTTCTATTATTTACCTTTTAATTACTTCAATGATCATGTCCTTATGTTCCCCGTTATCCGTACTAATATACACATTGCCTTCGGGAGAGACCGCAATATCACGCAGGCGGTATAGGCAACCTCTATTGGAATCCATAAGTTTGGGACTGGAACAATCCTGTCCTCCAGGCGTAATTGCCTTGTTGGTTTTTTTAGAATGAGATGGGAAGTTTCTTCTGTAATTATTGTTACAGTTAGTGTTAATGAATAATAATTTCTTTTTTGTCTAAGGTGCACTTTCCCATCCCCGGAATTAATATTTGCCTTTGTAAATCCCCCTTTGTAAGCGTTACCTTTAAGTTCAAAAAACCGCATCAAAATGAAATATTTATTGCTCCTGTTCCTAACATTATTGCTGCAACAATTTCTTATTGCGCAATCCGGCAAAGACACAATATGTATTCTTCAATTAAATGACGTGTACGAGATCGGTCCGCTGGAGCAAGGCAAAGTGGGCGGGATGGCAAGAGTGGCAACCATCATCAAACAACATGAAAGCCGTTACCAAACATTTGTCGTACTGGCGGGTGATTTTGTAAGTCCTTCAGTCATCGGCACAACTAAGATCGATGGTATGCGTGTGAATGGAAAACACATGGTTGACATAATGAATAAAGTAGGTGTTGACCTGGTTACTTTTGGCAATCATGAATTTGATATTCCGGAAAATGACCTGCAACAACGCATCAACGAATCTATATTTAATTGGACGAGCACTAATGCATTTCACAGGGATACTAACGGAAACGTACAGCCGTTTTATCGCACCCGTCCTGATTCTGTTGCGATACCAACTTACTTTGTGCTCACCTCTGCCCAGGGCCAGATCAAGGCAGGCATAATTTCGGCTACACTTCCCAGTAACCCGCAGCCTTTTGTTAGTCATACAGACAAAGTGCAGTCGATGAAAAAAGCCTATAAGCAGGTTAAAAGAAACAGTGACGTTGTGATCGGGCTCACCCATCTGAGCCTTGCAGAAGATGAAGAAGTGTTGCGAAAAGTAAAACGGCTACCACTCATAATGGGTGGTCATGAGCATCAGCATAATTATGTGATAAAGCGCAGAGGAGCCATTGCGAAAGCCGATGCAAATGCTAAAACTATGTATCGCCATCTTATATACAGGGATGGCAAACGGGGGAAAATAAAGATACTCTCAACACTGCTAAATGTTGATAGCACAATTATGCCGGATGCAATTATTGAGCAGGATGTAAAGGCCTGGGAAGATAAAGCCTATGCGGCTTTCAGGGCAGTTGGACTCGAGCCAGATGCTGTAGTGTATCATACCACCGATCTACTGGATGGAACGGAAGCAAGTGTTCGCTTCAAACAAACGAATCTGGGGAAACTTATAAATGCAGCAATGATGGCCGCCTCGCCAAAGGCGGATGCGGCGGTACTAAACAGCGGCTCCATTCGTATCGATGATATGATATCGGGCGTGGTTACGCAACTCGACATCATCCGTACATTGCCCTTTGGTGGAAAAATTTGCGAGGTTGACATGACCGGTACACTGCTGACCCAGATGCTTACAACAAGCGATAATATCAAGAGCCTTGGCGGTTATCTGCAAACAAGCGCTAACCTTGTTTTTGATAGGACTAACTGGTTGCTGAACGGATCCGCGATAGATCAATCAAAAACTTATAAAATTATTTCTCCTGAATTTTTATTCACGGGTAATGAAAAAGGATTGGAGTTTTTAAAAGATGGTAATCCGGAAATAAAACTGATCACAAAATTCCAGGCTCCCTCAGATATTCATACTGATATCCGGCTGGCGGTAGTAAAGTATCTGAGCACACTCGAACATCCGTAGGGTGAATTATTATGACACAGCATTTACAAATAGTAAACATGCATCATGAAAAACACTGTCAGACACTTTCTGTCACTGCAATAATTTTTCACCAGTAACCCGGTTACGCAGCCTGCCGGCTGTGGAGGCGAAACCGGTAAATTTAAAAAAGTTGATGAATGCGCCTTGCAGGTAGGAGTTCATTTACTTTTTTGATGCAAAAAAGTAACAAGAAATATAAAGGCCACAAACAAAACGACTGAAAACTTCGCATGCAGCTAAAAGGAAAAAAGAAAGAGCCTTGAAAAATATGATCTAATCAAAACATTAATCAAGTATCGGCGAATCCTGCTTCGAACAGCCTTTGTATTCGAAAACTTATCTTGCAGAGACTCGCCTGGGAATAGGACACATTAATGGTTATCTTTTGACATTTTGTTTAAAGACAAACAAAGCCGATAACGATCTTTCAACAACTATTTCATTAAACTCAGTATAAGATAAAAAGGTATACGGTAATACTTTCTGTCGCTGCATTAATTTTTAACCAGTGACCGGGTTAGCCGCCTCTTTTGGTTCGGTCCGCCGCGGCGGATTAAAAAAAGAGCGCAGCGATTTTTTTAAAGAAGCAAAAGCAGCGGCGTTCCGGTTACGCAGCCCGCCGGCTGTGGAGGCGAAACCGGTAAATTTAAAAGAGTTGATGAATGCTCCTTGCAGGTAAGAGTTCATTTACTTTTTTGATGCAAAGAAGTAACAAGAAATATAAAGGCCACAAACAAAACGACTGAAAACTTCGCCTGCGGCTAAAATCAAAGAAAAAAAGAAAGAACCTTGAAGAAGATGGTGATTTGATTTCCAAATGCTTTTCAATACAAAATATATGATCTAATCAAAACATTAATCAAGTATCGGCGAGTCCTGCTTCAAACAGCCTTTGTATTCGGAAACTTATCTGGCAGAGACTCGCCTGGGAATGAGAAGCACACTGGAACATCTTTAGGTAAATAGGCAATTGTGAATTGCAAATTTTTTTGACTAACATACATTGATTTTCTTCGAGCTGAAGAATATTAAAAAATAAAGATGCCGGCGATAAACCGGGTGAGTAGTGATGTTATTGCAGCTTCAGCCGAAAAATAAAATCACCCGTCCAGGGATCGCCTGCCATCATATTTTGCCCAATAATAAACCTGAGCATACCACTCTTCTTCACAGTATAGCGAACACTGTCTCCAAATGGCCCATCGAAAGTTCCGTCTGGTAATTGTATTTGATTGATCCGGATATTTCCACCCTTTTCTACCGGTTTTATAATAGCAACGATCGTTTGCCCCTTCATCACTTTTACCGAATAGGATGGTTGCCGCCTATTGGCCTTACTATATCCTTTTATGACCGCTTGCTCGTTTACCAGTTCTGCGGTGGTATCCCTGTCCTTCGCAAAAATAGTATCGATCAATGATGAAATCATTTCCTGGCTTGTGTTCGGGGCGATACTGGCGATGGTTGTATCCTTTATTGCGGGGGGCATTTTACCCTTATCCGCATTGCAACCAACCAACAGCCACAATATCATAATTGCGGGGATATTCAATGAAATCAGCTTTTTACTCATTTTTTTATATGGGCAAAGCTGGTGCCAGTGGTCAATCTGAAATGACCGATCGCCGTTTTTATGTATGATATTGATAAAAAAATAGGCAATTTTGCTCCTCAAAAAAGGCGTTTGCATTTGGAAACTGCCCTTTTGGATAACGTTTTTCCCAAATGCTATGTTGCTTTATACGTTTGCATTCTAAAAAAGGATAACTAAAACCTACAATTATGAGACATTTTATTTTTTTACTGATCGCTTCAGTTTTTGCTCTTACCACCAACGCACAGGTAACCGGGTTTACAAAAGATGCACAGGGCAATGCCATTAAAGGCACCACCGTTAGCTTAGTGGCAGCAAAAGATTCAGCAATCATCAAACTGGCGGTGTCAAAGGAAGACGGCGCCTATTCTTTCTCAAATATTAAAGACGGAAAATATTTAGTAAAGGCAAGCTCTGTTGAATATCAGGCTTCATTTTCACCCCTGATTGACGTAAACGGTAATTCAGTAAGCGTACCGGATATAAAGCTATCGAAAGCTGCAAATAATCTTAAAGCTGTGGTAGTAACTGCTCAAAAACCATTGCTGGAAGTAAGGGCCGATAAAATGATCGTGAATGTGGAAGGTACCATTAACGCGGTAGGTTCAGATGCGTTGGAACTGCTGCGCAAATCTCCCGGCATCACCATCGACAAAGATGATAACCTTTCATTAAGTGGCAAAAATGGCGTGCAGGTATTTATTGATGGAAGACCCACACCACTTACCGGCCAGGACCTGAGCGCCTACCTTAAATCATTAAATTCTTCGCAGGTAGAAGCAATTGAAATTATCAGTAATCCCGGTGCCAAATACGAAGCTGCCGGCAATGCGGGCATCATTAATATTCGGTTAAAAAAGAATAAATCATTCGGTACAAACGGTTCTGCAAACGCAGGATGGAACATTGGTACTTATGCAAAATACAATGCCGGGATCAACCTGAATTACCGGAATAAAAGCGTAAACATTTTTGGAAATTACAGTTACAATAATGGACTGAATGAAAATGTTTTAAACATTCACCGTACAATAGCAGACAGCTTGTTCGATCAAAAGGGCTCAATGCTGAATAGAAATAAAAGCCATAATTACAAAGCAGGTATGGACTTTTTTATTGACAAAAAAAATACGATCGGTGTAATTGTGAATGGTACCATCTCAGACCCTAGTATTACCAACAAAAGCAGTACGCCCATTTCGTATATTCCTACAAATACCGTAGATAGAATATTGGTGGCTGATAATAGCAGCAAATTAAAAAGAGATAACGTTAATATCAACCTGAACTATAGTTATACTGAACCCACTGGTAAAAGCCTTGTGGTAAATGCAGATCATGGCAAGTTCGATATCAACAGCGATCAAAAGCAGCCCAATTATTATTTTGACGCATCGGGCAAAGTAAAATTAAGCAGTGTTATTTATGAGATGATAGCGCCTACAAAGATTGACATCAATTCAGTGAAAGTAGATTGGGAACAGGGCTTCAAAAAAGGGACATTAGGATTTGGAGGTAAATATGCCGGCATTAAAACAGATAATGATTTTCAGCGCTACAATGTGTACAACGGAGTTAATGTGCTTGATATTGACCGGAGCAATCGCTTCAACTATACTGAAAAGATCAGCGCTTTATATGTCAATTATAATCGTGCATTTAAAGGCTTTACCATCCAGGGCGGCGTAAGAATGGAGCATACAGGTTCCAAGGGAGTTTCAACAGGGCAAAAAGCTAGTACAGGCGGGTATGTTGGTTATACTACCCCATTTAACCGCAAGTACACCGACTTTTTCCCAAGTGCTGCGGTTACCTTCAACAAGAATCCAATGAACCAATATAGCGTAACATACAGCCGCAGGATCGACCGCCCGAATTACCAGGATCTGAATCCATTCGAATTCAAACTGGATGAATATACTTTTCAAAAAGGAAATATAAACCTGCGTCCTCAATACACTAACAGCATTGGAGTTACCAATAGTTACAAATACAAACTGACCACTACTTTAAATTATAGTCATGTAAAAGACCTGTTTACACAGATCATTGACACTGCCGAAATATCCAAAGCATTTGTCTCAAAAAAGAACCTGGCTACCCAGGATATTGTAAGCCTGAATATCAGCTATCCTTTCAGGTATAAAGCATATAGTTTGTTTGCCAATATGAATAGCTTTTACACTAAGTACAACGCCAACTTCGGTGATGGCAGAATCATCAAAGTGAATGCTGGTGGTGTTAGCCTTTTTGCACAGAACAGTCTCAAATTTGCGAAAACGTGGACGGCAGAAATATCCGGATTTTACAATGCACCCACCGTGTACCAGGGTACATTCAAGGCAAAATCTTTGTGGAGCCTGGATGCCGGTTTACAAAAGCAGGTACTGGATGGTAAAGGAACTATCAAAGCATCCGTAAGCGATGTGTTTCATACACTACGTTTTAGAGCCGTATCAGACTTTGCAGGCCAACGCTCCGACCTGGATGTGCATTGGGAAAGCAGGCAGTTTAAGCTAAACTTCGCCTATCGCTTTGGAAGCAACCTGGTGAAAGCTGCCCGTCAGCGTACAAGCGGTGCTGAAGATGAACTGAAGCGTGTACAACAAAGTGGGGGAGCCGCTCCGGGTATTGGTCAGTAAACAATATCAAAGAAATTATAGCCCTGGAAACCTGCCCGCACTTGTGGGCAGGTCTCCATTTTAAAAAGTATTTTTCTTCTGCGCTATCAGGTAAAGTTTTCTTTCTTTAATAAACTTCTTCGAATCATCAACAACTAAATGCAGGATGTTTTCCCTCTCCATGAAACGAATTATTTTTAATTGATATCGAAATTTTTTTTCAATGAAACAAGCAGCTATATGGCAGGGGTAATAAAAAAAAGATATGCACTCGTCTCCGTGTTTTGGGTGGTGCTAGCCATTAACCTCTTCTTCACTTTACTGGGTATTTTTGTGATTGTGGTATTGGAAGTGCCGGAAGGCAAGAATGTAATGAATGAACTGTTTACTTTAAAAAGCCTGTTCAAGCAGGTATTCGGTATCATCTGCCAGGTAGCATTTTATTATTACTCACTTAATTATTACAACAGCTTAATGGTGGAAAAGAAGAGCGGCAGGTATTACTTAACTTATACCATGTTACTGTTGGTGTTGGTGTTTAGCTATTTCGCAGCAATGCATTACGGGTTGCCTCAGAAGACCTCGATGGATACTAAAACCACAACCGGTCTATTGGTTTTCTCATTTGCCATGTCAACGATTTGTATCGTCGGTGCCAGTTTGTTACTCGCCTATCTTAATAACCTGCGGGATGAAAAGAAGCACCGAAAAATACTGGAGGCGCAGAAGATGCAGCTTGAAGTAGATAAATCCCAGGCGAATTTTAAATTTTTAAAATCACAGATCAATCCGCATTTTTTGCACAATACTTTAAATTTTCTGTATGCAAAATCATTGCCTTATTCCGCTGAATTATCTGAAGGTATTCTTACCTTATCAGACATTATGCGCTATGCACTGAACGAAGCTACCGGCAGCGATGATAAGGCGCCACTAAAAGACGAGATCGAACATGTGCGGAATGTAATTAAGATCAACCAGCTTCGTTTCAGTAATAACCTGCATGTAAATTTTGAAGTGAATGGAGTAATTAATGGAGTTGAAATAATCCCATTTTTATTGATCACTGTAGTGGAAAATGCTTTTAAACATGGCGATCTGCAACGGGTAGAACATCCGATCGTTATCAGGCTATCGGTTGAGCACAATCGCTTGAATTTTTATTGCAAAAACAAAAAGAAAAGCGGGCCCAAAGAAATCTCCACCGGCCTCGGACTTGATAATATTCGTAACCGGCTCGACTTTGCCTATGGTAAAAATTATAAGTTTGATATTAAAGATGAATTAGAATTTTATACAACCGAATTAACCATTTATGAATTATGATAAAATGTTTAATAGTTGATGATGAGCAGCACGCCATCGATATATTGGTCCATTACATCGGCCAAACATCTTATCTCGAACTGGTAAGCAGTACTACAAAGCCTGTGGAAGCATTACAGATAGTAGCAACTCAAAATATCGATCTCGTTTTTCTTGACATACAAATGCCGGACCTTTCCGGAATAGATTTTATTAAAGCAATTAACGGTAAGGCAAGGGTGATACTTACCACTGCATACAGCGAATTTGCAATTGAAGGATTTGATATGGATGTGGTAGATTATTTATTAAAGCCAATTCGTTTTCCAAGATTTTTAAATGCGGTGCAAAAAGCTGTAAACATCATTGCAGAAAAGCCCGCAGAAATGGAGAAGAAGAATGAGGATGATTACATTTTTGTAAAGACAGAATCGAAGGGGAAATTAATAAAGATCAATCTTGCGGACATAGAATACATTGAAGGAATGAAAAACTATGTCGCTATTTATCGGGGCGGACAAAAAACGCTGGTGTACACGAATCTGAAGGATCTTGTCAATCATCTGCCTTCGAATGATTTTATAAGAATTCACAAATCATTTATCATTCCTATTGTAAGGGTCACTGGTATTGAAGGCAATCGCATCCTGTTAAAAAATGTAACTGCGGAGATTTTGATCGGAGAAAATTACAAAGCCGGCCTGATGGAGATCATCAAACATAAAATGATTTCTTAAAGAGATTCAGGCAATTCCATTATTTCAAAAATGCCCGCCCATTCTCTCAACTTGCAATTCGTTTAAGCAGTTGCAAAAGCCTTAAATTTATAAAAACTAAAAAATGCGGACTTTAATTATAGAAATAGACTCAAATGATAAAGCAAAAGAGCTTTCGTCGTTACTTTCATCACTAAATTTTGTCAAAAAGGTATCATCTGTTAGTAAAACAAAGACCTTAATTGCTGCTCTAAAGGATGATGAAAATTTAAAAGCTTCAATTGTCAAAAGGAAAAACAAGGCTATTGCTAAGTACCTATAATGAAAGTTCAACAAAGAGATATTATAGAGTTAAATTATAAACTACCAAATGGTAAATTTAAGACACACCCATTTCTCCGAGCAATCAGATAACGGCGAGTCCTGCAAGCCCCACACAAAGTCATCGCAGAGACTCGCCTGTGAAGTATGAGATTTTAGGAATTTTCTCTAAGAAAATTATAGATTCTCAGGCGAGTCTCTGCTGCGGATATTGTGCGAAGCACGCAGGACTCGCCGTGGCTATTTCTTGCGGGTACAATAATACGAGACTGCCCGTTTAAATTTCTCCAAGCAATCATGTGAACGGCGAATCCTGCAGCTCCACAAAGCCATCGCAGAGACTCGCCTGTGAAGTATGAATTTTTAGGAGTTTACTCTAAAAACACAATAAACCCGAAACAATAAACACTAAACAATACTATCTTTTATTTTAGTTAAATTACAGGAGTATATACCTGGTACACTGCCACTTCATATTTAATAATTTTTTATGAAGCACGTTTTCACCTTCTTCGTTTTGTTGTTATCATGTCCATTGTTTGCTTCATCGCAAACGGTGGTCTCTATAAAAATAGAAGGCGCTATTAATCCGGTTACCGCAGATTTTATTCATGAGGCTCTTGAAAATGCACAAAGCAAAAAAGCGGTCTGCCTGCTGATACATATAAACACGCCCGGAGGTTTGTTACAATCTACAAGAGCTATCGTAACTGACCTGTTGGAGGCGAAGGTACCGGTAGTGGTATATGTTTCACCTGAGGGAGCGCATGCCGGTTCTGCCGGAGTCTTTATAACGATGGCCGCCAATATTGCTGCCATGGCCGAAGCAACCAATATTGGGGCGGCACATCCTGTAAATATGCAGGGTACAATGGATAGCGTGATGAGTGAGAAAGTTACTAATGATGCCGCTGCTTTTATTCGCAGTATTGCTGCCAAAAGAAATCGAAACCTTGAATGGGCCGAAGATGCGGTGAGAAAGAGTATGTCCATCAGCGCACAGGAAGCGCTTCTTAAACATGTGGTAGACATGATAGCTTTTTCTGACCAGGACCTGCTGAATCAACTTGATGGCAAACAAGTAAAATTGAATAACGGGATTGTAACGTTGCGTACAAAAAATGCCACCATTGAAACCTATAACATGAGTTCATTGGATAAACTGCTGAATATTATCAGCGATCCGAATATTGCGTACCTGATGATGATGTTTGGTTTCTTTGGAATATTATTTGAATTTTTTAATCCCGGCGCAATACTGCCAGGCATCGCCGGAGTAATAGCATTAATATTTGCCTTTTATGCAATGCATACTTTACCGGTTAATTATGCAGGTCTTGCATTGATAATTTTTGGCGTAGTTCTTTTGTTGCTGGAAATAAAAGTTGTTAGTCATGGCATGTTGGCGATTGGTGGTATTGTATCGCTATTATTGGGTTCGATGATGCTGATAAAGGCAAGTTCATCGTTAGAACTGGCAGGCATTTCAAAAGTACTGATCATAGCAACAACAGCAGTAACGGCCTCGCTGTTTTTGTTTGTAATCGGAGCGGGGTTAAAAGCGCAAAAACGAAAACCTGTAACAGGATTAGAAGCAATGGCCGGCCTCAGGGGATTTGCATTGGATGAGTTGATGCCAACCGGACGGGTACGTGTAAACGGCGAAATATGGAATGCAGTGTCAACCGGTGAAAAAATTAATACAGGAGATGCGATAAAGGTAAACAGCATTAACAAGTTTGTACTGTATGTAGAGAAAATAAACACTTAAATTTTAAACCAATATATTATGCCACAAATTCCTTTTCTAACATTGATCATTATCTTTTTTTTAATTAGTCTTTTAGCAAGTGCAGTTAAAATTCTCCGGGAATATGAGCGGGGAGTTATCTTTCGATTGGGGAGGCTGATCGGTGGCGATGGAATAAAAGGCCCTGGCCTGATTTTGTTGATACCAATTATTGATAAGATGGTGAAAGTAAGCCTGCGTACGGTGGTACTGGATGTGCCTCCGCAAGACATCATCACCAGTGACAACGTTTCCATAAAAGTAAATGCAGTTGTGTACTTCCGTGTATTGGAGCCACAAAAGGCCATTGTACAGGTAGAGAATTTTTTAGCGGCGACTTCTCAAATTTCCCAAACTACTTTACGCAGTGTGCTTGGCCAGTCGGAGTTGGATGATTTGCTCTCGCAAAGAGATGTGATCAATCACAAGCTGCAACAGATCATTGATTCGCAAACAGAGCCATGGGGTATTAAGGTATCAAATGTTGAAGTAAAACAAATCGACCTGCCGCAGGAAATGCAGCGCGCAATGGCCAAGCAGGCAGAAGCGGAAAGGGAGCGCCGCAGCAAGGTTATTTCTGCCGAAGGTGAATACCAGGCGTCGCAAAGATTGGCAGATGCTGCTAAAATTTTATCCGGCGAACCAAGTGCCTTGACCTTACGTTACCTGCAAACACTAAGAGAGATCGCAACTGAAAATAATTCAACCACAATCTTCCCTGTTCCCATCGATTTATTGAAACCATTTTTAAACAGCGGCGGTAAAAAGGTTAATATTGATGATGTGTTAGGAGATGGTTCATAGTTCATGGTTCATAGATCATGGATAAGAAATTTATGGTTTATTGTTTATTGTTTTTGGTTTATGGTCATGTCCGTGTTAAAATATCCAGCCCGTAGGATTATCGATAAGGCTTTTATTTTTGTTGCCCAAGCTTATACTTCCCAGGCGAGTCTTCGCGATGGCTTTGTGGGTGGCTTGCAGGACCCGCCGTTAATAAAACGCTATATTCCTTTAACTGCTATGCGATCAGGATAGCCACGGCGAGTCCTGCGTACCTGGCACAAGATCCGCCGCAGAGACTCGCCTGGGAACGTTAAAATTGAGAGAGGGTTTGAATTGCTTCGTGTTTTGTGTTTACTGTTTTGTGTTTATTGTTTGTTCAATTGTTTACTATGGTAGCGATTTATTGTTGCCCATTGTTTCAACTGTACAAGTGTGCGACGCAAGAATGCTAAATTGAAAAACAAATGCCTGGTACAAAAAAATAACCAACAAAATTAGAACAATAAATTGGTCACTAATACTGAATCTTCCTAAGTTCCCCTTCAGGGGACAGGGGCTAAATTTTACACCCTGTTAAAGCCGGTGGCATAGTTTTTTTTATAAGATGATGAAATTCCTTTTTTGAACCCGTATTTTTACTACTGATTGTTTTGCCAATGAATGTATTTTACATTTATGGAAAACCTTGATTGCCCAATAACAACCTTGGTGTCCGCATAATTTTTATTATCATGACAGCAGAACATCAGCGCATCGCAGTTAATAACAAAAAAGCCATACCCCTGGAGCAATGGGGACCTTACCTGAGTGAACGGCAATGGGGCACAGTGAGGGAAGATTATGGACATCATGGCGATGCATGGGGATATCTGCCATTCGACCAATCACACTATCGTGCTTATCGCTGGGGCGAAGATGGCATCGCAGGAATTTCAGACTATTTTCAAAATCTTTGTTTTGCAGTTACCGTATGGAACGGTAAAGATCATATATTAAAAGAGCGATTATTTGGTCTTGGAAATTATGAAGGAAACCACGGGGAAGATGTAAAGGAATTATATTATTACCAGGATAATATTCCCACTCATTACTACATGGAATATTTGTATAAATATCCACAAAATGCATTTCCTTATGAAGATTTGAAAGCTACCAACAGGATACGAACCATGCATGAGCCTGAATATGAGATATTGGATACCGGCATATTTGATAAGGATGAATATTTTGATGTGAACATAACTTATGCAAAACAGAATCCACAGGACATTTTCATTAAAATTGACATTACCAACAGGCACACTAAAACAGCACCAATTACCTTGTTGCCTACCTTGTGGTTTTATAATCGATGGGCTTTTTTACCCGATGAACCAAAGCCTTCAATTACACTCTCAAGCAAGACTTGTGCGAAAGTAAAACACAGGCGGCTGGGTAATTATTATTTTTATTTTCAAAGACCCGATGAATGCCTGTTTACAGAAAACGAAACAAATATGTTCAAGGTAAATGGCACTCCTAATGACACGCCCTTTGTAAAAGATGCATTTCACGAAGCAATTGTTAACGGCGTCAACCGCAAAAAACTGCGGACTAAAAAAGAAGGAACAAAATTTTCTCCCGTGTATGAAATGAATATAAAGGGTGGGGAAACTAAAACCATTTATTGCAGGCTTACCAACCGGGCAGATGATAAACCTTTTACGCCAGGTTTCGAAAAAATATTTGCAGTGCGTAAGCAGGAAGCCAACGAATTTTATCGCACTATTTTACCGGTAAATATTTCAGATGACTTGAAAAATATTCAACGCAAAGCTTTGGCAGGTGTGCTGTGGAGCAAGCAATATTATCACTACGATGTAGAGCGATGGTTGACCACCGGTGACGGGATAACTTCCGTAAATGATGGGAAAAAATATGGACGCAACAATGATTGGAAACATCTAAAAAACCAGGATATCATTGCGATGCCGGATAAATGGGAATATCCGTGGTATGCCGCATGGGATCTCGCTTTTCATTGTATTTCGCTGGTGATGGTTGATCCTGAATACGCTAAAAATCAGTTGCTCCTCATTATGCGGGAATGGTATATGAAACCAGATGGCCAGTTGCCGGCTTACGAGTGGAATTTTAGTGACGTAAATCCGCCGGTGCAGGCATGGGCCGCAATGGAAGTTTACCATATTGAAAGAGAAACGAGTGGCGTTGGCGATATCATTTTCTTAAAACGTGTGTTTCAGAAATTACTGATAAATTTCACATGGTGGATCAACCGGAAGGACCGTAACGGTAACAACATTTTTGAAGGAGGATTTCTTGGGCTTGACAATATTGGCGTATTCAATCGCAGCCACAATTTAGCCGGCAATATGCAGCTCGAGCAGGCAGATGGCACAAGTTGGATGGGAATGTATGCATTGAATATGATGGACATGGCATTGGAAATTGCCAAACAGGATAGAGCTTTTGAAGATACGGCAACCAAATTCTTCGAGCATTTTGTTTTGATTGCAGAAGCACTGAACAGTCATAGCTTGTGGAACGAGCAGGATAAATTTTATTACGATGCACTGGTAATTTCCGGTGCAGATCCGCTACCGCTTCGCATACAAAGTATTGTTGGACTTACAAGTCTTTTTGCGGTAAGTATTATGGACCGGAGAATATTTGACCGCCTGCCGGATTTTAAAAAACGTATTAACTGGTTTGAAAATTACCGTTCGAAAAATAATCTTTTTTGGCCTAACGAAGAGCGGAGTGATAGTGACGAAATTTTAGTTTCGCTGGTAAAAAAAGATCGTCTTATTCACCTCTTGCATCGATTGCTTAATGAAGATGAATTTTTATCCGGCGGAGGTATTCGTGCGCTTTCAAAGTATCATCAAACATTTCCTTATTCTGTAATGATAGATGGATCAACTTACGAAATACAGTATGATCCCGGAGATTCTACCAGCAATCTTTTTGGAGGTAATAGTAACTGGCGAGGCCCAGTGTGGATGCCGATCAATTACCTCATCATTCGTTCTATTAGAAAGTATGGGGAGTTTTATGGAGATAACATAAAAGTGGAATGTCCCGTAGGTTCTGGTACCTTTTTAAATTTGGTAGACGTATCAAAAGTAATAACTGAAAGGGTGGTCAGCTTGTTTGCCCAGGATTCGAAGGGCAACCGAAAGTCTTATGGTGAGCACAATTGGTTTTATAAAAAGCCAGGCAATGAAAAACTGTTGTTGTTCTTTGAATATTTTCATGGCGATACCGGAAGCGGCCTCGGTGCCTCTCACCAAACAGGATGGACCTCACTGATAGCCGATCTGATAGGAGGTAATATGGTGAAAAAAGAAGAGTATAAAGAAGGAAGCGGCCACGAAATTTTCGTTGATGAGGATGATGAAGAAGAAGATAGTTAAAGTTATGAATAATGACCAGTATGTAAAATAAGAGAACGTGGTAACACTTGCTGTCACTGTTTTAATTTCTCACCATTAACCGGGTTAGCCGCCTCTTTTGGTTCCGTCCGCCGCGGCGGATTAAAAAAAGAGCGTAGCGATTTTTTTTAAAGAAGCAAAAGCAGCGGCGTTCCGGTTACGCAGCCCCGCCGGCTGTGGAGGCGGAACTGGTAAATTTAAAAAGAGTTGGTGAATGCGCTTGCCGGTAAGAGTTCATTTACTTCTTTGCCTTGATGCAAAGAAGTAACAAGAAAGATCAAGGCTGCGAATAAAAAGGCTGAAAATTTCGCCTGCTGGCTAAAATCAAGGAACTCGCCGCAGGAGAATAATACTTCTTAGGTAGTGCCGGCTCAAACAGCCTTGATTTTTTAACGCCTGCAGTCGAAATTTTCTAGCACTTTTTATTCGAGGCCGTAAAAAGAGTAGGACACATCAATGTATTATCTTTTGACATTTTGTTTAAGGACAAACCGAGCCGATAACGATCTTTAACAACATCTTGCTTAAACTCAATATAAATAAGAGAACGTGGTAACACTTTCTGTCACTGTTTTAATTTCTCACCAGTAACCGGGTTAGCCGCCTCTTTTGGTTCGGTCCGCCGTGGCGGATTAAAAAAAAGAGCGCAGCGATTTTTTTTAAAGAAGCAAAAGCAGCGGCGTTCCGGTTACGCAGCCCCGCCGGCTGTGGAGGCGAAACTAATAAATTTAAAAGAGTTGATGAATGCGCTTGCCGGTAAAAGTTTATTTACTTCTTTGCCTTATTTGTTTACATCTTGCTCTTAAACAGAAAAAAATCAATACCGTTTCGCCCGATCATACTGCACAGGCCACGAAACATCTACACCCAATTCTTTTGCAGCATGTAGCGGGAAATAAGGATCACGCAATAATTGACGAGCCAGTATAATCACATCCGCTCTCTGATCTTGCAGTATTTGTTCCGCTTGTGTTGCCGATGTAATAAGTCCGACAGCACCTGTAAGTATGCCTGCATGTTTTTTTATTTTTTCGGCAAAAGGTGTTTGATACATTGGGCCCACCTGTATTTTTTGTTCCGGTGAAATGCCACCGGAAGAACAATCGATAAGATCAGCTCCTTTCTCTTTTAATAATTTCGCCAACTCTACAGCATCATCATCGGTGAAGCCACCAGCCACCCAGTCGGTGGAAGATATGCGCACAAATAAAGGCATTTCTTCGCCGATCAGTTGGCGGATCATTTCCGTTATGTCAAGTAATAAACGTGCCCTGTTCTCAAGGCTACCGCCATACTCATCCGTGCGGTGATTACTTAAAGGGGATAAAAATTCATTGAGCAGGTAACCATGTGCCGCATGAATCTCTATTACCTGGAAGCCGGCTTTCAAGGCTCTTTTAGCTGCTTCTGAAAAATCAATGATGAACTGCTGAATATCTGCAATTGACATTTCTTTCGGTGATGGTTCATCTGCCGTAAAAGGAATAGCGCTTGGAGCAAGTGTTTGCCAGGCTCCTTCTTCAGGCTTTAATGCTTTGCCTCCTTTCCATGGGATATGGTGACTCGCTTTGCGACCGGCATGTGCCAACTGGATGCCGGGTATTGAACCCTGTGCTATTATAAATTCGGTAATGCGTTGTAACATTGGGATATGCTCATCCTTCCATATTCCCAGGTCCGAAGGTGTAATGCGGCCTTCTGGTGTAACGGCCGTTGCTTCCGTGATTACCAGCGCTGCACCACCTACTGCACGGCTGCCAAGGTGTACGAGGTGCCAGTCATTAGCAAATCCATCCACGCTGGAATATTCGCACATGGGCGAGACGATGATCCTGTTCTTCAACGTTAAATTTCTAATTGTTATCGGTTCAAAAAGTAGCGTCATATTAATTATTTGATTGCTTCAATTGTTTAGATATATTCTTACTTATTTTTAAAATTCAATGCCGAGATATAACCTTTGTTCGGGTTGCAGTTCCGGAAAAGGCAATTGTCAAGAAACCCAGCCAATGCTTTTTTAATGTCTGCTTCACTCGCGGATCTTGCCTTTCTTACCAGCTCAAAACTATTGCGTGCAGTGTCGGCAAAAGCTATCACATGGTCATAGTATTCCGGCTTTTTAAAACTCATGATACCACTGGGATTATCCATTTTTTTGTATGGCCAATAATGCCAGCCGATCTCATTTTTATCCATTACAATCCTGAACTGTTCCACCCATTCGTCTTTGTTTTCACCCGTCTCTCCGCAATGAAGCGGTACCTGGTATCTATTACTAAAGTCAATATAATCTTGTATCACTTCCTGTGTAGGAGCCGTCCAGTATTTGTGAAATGAATAAACCGCTTTTGAGTCAAAAGGTTTGCTAAATATTTTAAAATTACTGTTCCATTGTGCGCCGTCATAAAATATTAAATGGTTTTTATCTACACTTCTGATTGCTGCCGTTATCTTTTTATAAAGTGGTTCTAAATATTTATTATACCTGCCTGTATCAAAATGGGTAGCGACCGGCTCATTCAGCAGGTCGTAGCCTAATACCATCGGTTCATTTCGGTAATGGATTGCAATATCCTTCCAGATTTGTATTGCTTGCTGCTGGCTTTTTTCACTCTCAAACAAAAAAGGAGTGCCCCAGCTATCATCAATATTATCTCCTGTTTGCCCACCAGGTGCACAATGCATATCAAGCAGCAAATAAATATTTTCCTGCCTGCACCAACTGATGAGTTTGTCCATGATGGCAAATCCCCTTGTCTTTCCATGACCGCCAAGATATTCCTCGTTGGTAAATAATTTATAATGAAACGGGATCCGAAGCGAATTCATACCACTCGTTGCAAGAAAATGGATATCGTCTTTGGTGATATAGTTGTCGAGGTATTTTTTCCAGAAAGCAGCGGCTTCGTCAGGGCCTGCCAGTTCAGTCAGCATTTCCTGTATCAATCGTGGTGAGGAAGTGTTTTTAAATTTGAACATATAACCTTCCGGCACCAGCCAGTTGCCAAGATTAGTACCCTTCATTAAAAAAGGTTTACCATCAGTGCCAATAAGCCGGGTACCTTTGGTATCAATAAATTTATTTTGTTGTGCAATAATACTCGTACAAAGCACAAATGCCAGGAAGACGAAAAGGATTTGCTTCATTGTTGATATTTTTGAGAGCGGTGCTGTAAGTTAGTTTTTCTAATATTCTGCAAGGCAGCAAAATCTTTTAAAGTGATTGTGAAATGAAAATTATCAGGCATAGATTTCTTCAGTACAAAATAGATCTGGCAACAGAAATATTGATCGTAGGAACTTTCAATCCTGAAACAGAAAATAATCCTGCTGAAATATTCTATGGCAGGAGCCGCAATTTTATGTGGAGATTATTACCGATCGCATTAGGCGGCGAGGATCTTAAGCAAAAGGATCGAACTGATAAGCTTAACTTTATCCATGCCCATAAAATTGGATTCGTAGATCTTGTTGCTGAAGTAACGGTAGACATTGGAAGCGAAACAAATTATAACGACAGCTATATTGATAGTAAAGTAACTAAGTGGCGGGATGTGACCGGTATAATGAAACAATTACTCCATCTTAAAAAGGTTTGTTTTACAAGAAAAACGTTTTCTGACATACCCCAGGTAAGAAAGAAAGTGATGGAAGTAGAAAGGTTTTGTAAAGAAAAAGGAATACCATTTCAATATCTCTCCACACCAGCAAGAATATATTCAAAAGCAAAGCAGCAAGAATGGAACATTTTTTTTCAAAATAGTAACCCGGTAAAATAACATGAATATAAAGCTGGGCAGGGTGGTCATACTCGTTGATGATTATGACAAAGCATTTGATTTTTATTCGACAAATTTCTTTTGTAAAAAGATATATGATTCTGTTTTAGAAGACGGGAGCAGGTACCTGCATATCGGCTTCAATGAAAATGATACTGCCGGCATTTGGTTCCTACTGGCAGATAGTACAGATCAGCAAAACAAACTGGGAAAGCAAACGGCTGGCCAGCCAACGATCGTTTTGTATACGGACCAATGCGACAGGCTGTATGATCATTTAATATCAAAAGCAGTTACTATTATTGAGCCGCTTGTCTCCGCCGGTGGCAGTAAATTTTTCCATTGCCTCGACTTATATGGAAACCGGATCACCGTAGTTGAACTTACCCAACCTCAATAGCAGCGTATTGTAAAGAGCGTAAAATATAAGGGCTTTTCATTACAATAAAATAATCTGTCCCCGATGCAATCCTCAGCGCTAATTGTACCTTTATCATAATAATTAATATCATGAAAAAACAAATTGCGCTCTGCCTGTTGCTGGCAGCTTCTTTCCACATTTCTTCTGCACAAAAAAAAGTGACCCTGCCGAATGGCTGGACGCTTTCCCCGGCGGGCGCCAGCCTTCCGCTTGGTGATCTGCCCCTCAACATGGCCGTGAGTCCTTCCAAAAAGTTGATTGCGGTAACTAATAATGGGCAAAGCACCCAAAGCCTGCAACTGGTAGATGTGGCTACTAAAAAAATTGTGAGTAGCATAACCATTGCAAAAAGCTGGCTGGGCCTCAAATTTAGCAAAGACGAAAAGTACCTGTACGCAAGCGGTGGCAATGACAACGTTATATTACGCTATGCAATAAATAATAAAAAACTAAAGCTCGTTGATAGCTTTGTGTTAGGCGAAAAATGGCCCAACAAAATATCGCCGGCCGGCCTTGAAATTGATGATGCAAAAAAAGTATTGTATGTAGTTACGAAGGATAACAATTCATTGTACTTATTTAACCTTCAAAACAAAAAGATCATAGATACTTTTAAACTTCCTGCGGAAGCCTATAACTGTATTTTATCTCCCGACAAAAATACATTATACATCAGTTGCTGGGGCTGCGATAAAGTGATATTGTTTAATTCCCGTACAAGTTCTTTTGCCGGCGAAATACCCGTCGGCGATAATCCAAATGAGCTATGCCTTAATAAAAGTGGAAGCATTTTATTTGTTGCCAATGCCAATGACAATTCAGTTGCCGTAATTGATACAAAGCAAAAGAAAGTAATGGAAACACTGGTGGCTTCTTTATACCCCGATGCGCCTCCCGGCAGCACTACGAATGGGTTGGCTTTGAGCGATGATGAAAAAAAGCTCTACATCGCCAATGCGGATAATAACTGCCTTGCAGTGTTTGATGTGAGCAAGCCGGGCTTTAGCGTATCGAAAGGTTTTATTCCTGTGGGCTGGTATCCTACCTGCGTTAAAGTAACGGGCAATACTATTTGGGTTACCAATGGAAAAGGATTTAATTCATTGGCAAATCCATTTGGTCCACAACCGGATGCAAAAAAGCAAAAAGTAAATTACCAGGCAGGGGATACAACTCCACAGAAAGCCCAGTATATCGGCGGATTGTTTAAGGGTAGTATGAGTATAATACCGGTTCCCGATGAAAAGAAATTGAGCGTTTATTCGCAACAGGTATACAGAAATACGCCTTACAGCAAACAAAAAGAATTACTATCAACTGGCGAACCCGGCAACCCGATTCCTCAAAAAGTGGGTGATCCGTCTCCTATCAAATATGTATTTTATATCGTAAAAGAAAATCGTACTTACGACCAGGTGCTCGGTGATATGCCCGAAGGTAATGGCGACACCAGCCTTGTATTATTCGGGAATCATGTTACACCTAACCAGCACAAGCTTGCAAAGGATTTTGTATTGCTGGATAATTTTTATGTGGACGGAGAAGTAAGCGCAGATGGCCACAACTGGAGTCTCGGTGCTTATGCAACAGACTACCTCGAAAAGAATTGGGTAACAAGCTATGGTGGTCGTGGCGGCACTTATGATGGCGAAGGCTCAAGGGAGATCGCCAATAATAAAGGAGGCTTCATTTGGGATCATTGCAAGAAAGCGGGTGTGACCTATCGTACGTATGGAGAATTTATTGGCGAAGATCAGAAGGCTCGTATACCTTCATTGGAAGATCATTTTTGCACTTACTTCGCACCCTGGGATCAGAAGATTCAAGATACTACGCGGATCGGGCAGTGGAAGAGAGACTTCGACTCACTCGTAAGTGTCAACGCTTTACCGCAGTTCAATAGTTTTCATGTTATCAATGACCATACAGAGGGTATGCGCATTGGCCGGCCCACTCCATTTGCGCATGTTGCAGACAACGATCTTGCAGTTGGGATGTTTATTGAACATTTGAGCAAAAGCCCCGTGTGGAAGGAAAGCGTCGTATTCATTCTGGAGGATGATGCACAGAACGGCCCCGATCATGTGGATGCACATCGTAGCCCGGTATATGTAGTCGGCCCGTATGTGAAACGAAACTTTGTTGATCATACCCCTTACACTACATCAGGTGTGTTAAGGACTATGGAGCTTATACTTGGGATACCGCCGATGAGTCAATTTGATGCTGCTGCAACGCCTTTGTGGCGCTGCTTTACTGCAACACCCGATTATGCAGGGTACACCTTTCTTCCTTCAAATATTAATTTGGCAGATAAAAATACAGCGTGGAATGAGTTGTCAGAAAGATCTGCAAAATTTGATTTGTCAAGGGAAGATCGTATACCCGATAATGAATTCAGTGAAGTGATATGGAAAGGAGTAAAGGGAATCCACTCAGTAATGCCGGCTCCGAAAAGAGCAGCGTTTATAAAATTAAAGGATGAAGACGATTAGCCCCTAAATCCCCTGAAGGGGACTTTTTGGAGTATTCGACTTTGGGAGTATCTGATTTTTTTCAAGGGTGGATTATAATATTTTCATTGCGGCGTTTCGAATATAATAACACCTATGATTATCGTTAAGGAAGGTTGAAATTAGTATTAGACCAGGTCTTTTAGCAACTTAGCAATTGCCCTTTCTTCCAAAATTATTCTTTCGGGAATATTGTCTGTACTATGCCATTTGATCAATCGAAAGCAACCATTCGCAATTTCTATTCCTGTAATATCGCCGTCATTAAAACAGCAGCAGCCTGTATTGAAATAGGTGGGACGTAGCTCGTGAGAACTTTCTGATGTGTCGATCTTATGCACGGCATCTTCAGCATATTTACCCGAAGCAAATACGGGTTTATGTGTATGACCCGTTACCAGGAAGAGATTTTTATTTTGGCTGCTCCATTCGTACATAAGACGGTTGTGCTTATTTCTTAAAGCGAAATCATTGGCTGGAGTATTGATATTGATCTGCAAAAAACGTTGTATCGGCGCCCATATATGCGCAATGACCCAGGTGCTGAAAGCATTGTTGTCGCTCATCTTATCACCCTGGTGGCCATGTGTAAGAAAAGTATCAACTGGAGTGGCTTCGTCCATCTGCATCCGTAGTACGATTCCTTCATACACCGGCAAAGGCATCTTGAAAATATTTTTAAGGTGCAGCAATATGTCAAGACTGTTTTTCCAAAGCAGATCGTGGTTGCCAAACGTGCGATAATATTTGTCTCCTTCCTGGAATATTGCCTCGGCCCTTAAAGTATTTTCATAGGCGGCAATCACCTTATCGGGTTGGCATTCCCAGAGTTCTTCTGCATCGCCAAGATTTATAAAACTAAATTTTTGCTGCCCGTAATATTGAAGCGCAGCGAGATAATTCACTTCGTTGCTCAGGAAATCATCATCAAAGGTCCTGGTGCCTTTGTGCTGGTCACTGAAAATAATAAAGTTGTCCAGTGAGGCATCGATATTGATAATAAGACCTCTTTTTGTTTGGCCGGTAATGATGCATTCATATAGCTCAGAAAGCGATTTGAACACCATTTCCTTTTTTGGCGCAGCGCTGAGTTTATCAGCCAGCCAAACAAAGAAAGGTCTGAATATTTTTTGAAGAAGCTTACGCATCAAACTCAAATTTAGTTTAGCAAACATCCAGCGAGATCGTTGACCAACGTACTAATAACGAGCAGGCGATTCTCACCAATATTCAAATATTTAGCTGCCTTATTTTTTAAAATATTTGCCTACCACCGGAAGGCTCGCCAATTCCTTAGCTTCTATTTTACTTACAAACCATGCGAAAAAACCGAATAGTAAAGTGGCGGTTGTTAGCGAAAACCAAAGGTGATTTGAATACAATTTATTTACTCCCAAATGCACGAGATAGATCAAAATAACCAGCACCAAATAAGAGATTAGTTTTTTACGGGGATAAGGAACGGGATAATATTTTTGACCAAGCAAATAACTGCTTATCATCATAAAAAGATAACAGCAAAAAGTAGAAATGGCGGCGCCGGTATAATGATACTTTGGTATCAAAAGCACATTCAGTAAAATGGTAATAACGGCACCTGCAATGGTGATGACTGCTCCTAAAATATTTTTATCCGTAAGTTTATACCAGATGCTAAGGTTATAATAAATGCCTAAGAAAACATTTCCGATCGCAAGCAACGGCACCACGTATAAACCCTCCACCCATTTTTTCCGGTGAATGGCAATAAAGAACCACTTAAAAACATCGAGATACAACCCAATCAACAGGAACATGAAACAACAGGCTATCACAAAAAACTTCATGATACGTGCATAGATTTTCTTTGCATCCACGCCCTTCGATTGGTTAAAAAAGAAAGGCTCCGCGGCCATTCGGAAAGCTTGTATCATAATGGTGATCAAAACGGCGAGCCGGTAAATATTTCCAAATATACCTAGCTCATTTTTTGCTTCCTGCACCGGAAGATCAACCACATGCTGGTACACCAGGCGGCTAAGCATATCGTTTATCATGCCCCCTAATCCAACAATAATAAGCGGGTAACTATACCGCATCACTTCTTTCCACAGCTTTGTATTGAATTTGAATCTCAGGCCCTTGAACTCTCTTGCCAGCAATATAAATGTGATAATGCTGTTACAGATATTGCCGATGAAATAAAAGTCGATGGGATCAAATTTCGTATACAATAAGTGTAAAAACCCATCAGGATGATTTTTTGAATAGGCAGGTAAAATGCCGGCAAACAGAATGACTATAATAAAGTTTACAACGATACCAGCAAGCTTGACAAAAGCATATTTTCGGGGGCGGTTTTCCTGCCGCAGTTTGGCAAAAGGCAACTGGCAAAATGTGTCGAAAAAGATGATATACACCATCCAGTTAACATACTCCTGGTGAGCGCTTACACCAAGTGCATTGGCAATATCTGTTTTAAAAAATAACAGGATGCTGCTAAATAGAATAGTGGTGCCAATCAAAGAAACAGACAGCGTATTGTAAAGTGAGTCTTTATCATGATCCTGGCTAAACCTGAAATATGCGGTTTCGAGCCCATAAGTAAATAGAACGCTCAAAAAAGGAATGGCAGCATACAGTTGAGTAACATCTGCCGTACTCGAAGGCTGAGCAAAGAAGATGGGTAAAGTAAAATTCATCAGGTACCCGATAAACCTGCTCAATATGCTTGGAACTCCATACCATAAAGTTTGCCCTGCTAATTTTTTTATACTACTCAATTAAAAATCTTTAGCGACAAATTTACTGGGATAATATTTAATAGTTTCAATTAAGCTTCCACAAAACATTAGCCCTGCCTAAACATAGTGTACCTTATCCGAAACATAAATATCATGAAAAAAATCTTCCTAATCATTATCGCATTTAGTATAACAAATTTATTTGGCCAGGCACGGCTTGCTACTACAGATTATCAAAAAACTACCCAGCCGGCTGTTGAAATTGAAATACCCTTTTCTGAAAAAACAACCAGCAAAGCAATTGAGGAAAAAATGGAAAAGATGGGTTTTAAGGGCGATAACTCAAAAGGATTTATGGTTTATAAGGCTGTTCGAATAGCGCAACTTGGCCCTGATGCCTACGACCTGTATTTTAAGACAGAACGTAAAAGTAAAAAGGAAAAGGATGTAACGCTTGTTACCATGATGGTATCAACCGGCAATGATAATTTTGCAGGCGATTCCAAACCTGCATTGATGAACAATGCAATAGCATTTCTCGACAGCCAATTAGTGACCGTTGCAGACTACGATCTTGAGTTGCAGGTGACTGACCAGGACAAAGAGGTGAAAAAAGCGGATAAAAAAATGAACAACCTTACGTCTGAAGCAGAGGATCTGCAAAAGAAAAAGAGGAAGATTGAGAAGGAAATTGAAGAGAATTTAAAGAACCAGGACGACCAAAAAGTTGAGATGGAAAAACAAAGGCAGTTACTGTCTACTATAACCGGGCGGCGCAAACAATAACTGGTTATATATTCCGTTTAATATTTTACGCTTCATAGAACTCCCCGCTGTGAAATATTAATTTTTGTGCCAAATGAAAATCTGGAATTATAGCTTATGGCTGAGTGTATGCTCAGTCCTTATACTCCTTATTACTTTTTTCCTGCCGGGGCGATACAGTATTTTTACCTGGAGTAAAGAAGGCGCCGGCGCCGGCACACTTTTTCCCGTAATGTTTATTATTTGGGGTACATCATTAGTAGCTTTTGCAATGAACAATATTTTTGCAGACAAAGGTTATATTGATAATAACCTGAAGATGCCAACCTTATTAAAATACCTTCCTTGTGTGCTTGGCATCCCTTCATTCGTTTCCTTTGTCTGGTTTGTGTTTACCTGGATGAAAGGCAATCCAATATTTTAAAGGGGTTGTTCCAGGCGCTTATCTTTCAGCAAAACATTATCCGTAAGCGTGTGAAGAAATTCGATCAGGTCTATTTTTTCCTGGACGCTAATGGATAGGCGATTCTTCAGTAATGGATCAAGCGTTGGCTGGTTTGTGAAAATGGCAAACCGGTAATGGTCAATAGCCTGTCCCAATGAAAACGATCTGCCATCATGCATATACGGAAATGTGAGTTCTACATTCCTTAAACTGGGTACCTTAAATTTTAATGAGTCTGCCGGGTTGCCTGTTACCTTCATGCGTCCGATATCCTTCAGGAACGGATCAAGCTCAAGGCCGTTATTGCGAAATGAATTATCGGTAAATAAAGGTTCAGTATGGCAGGCACTACAATTAGCTTTAAACGTATTGTATCCATTTTGCTCTGCCAGTGTAAAGATGGCTTCTCCCCGTTTTACCTGGTCGTACTTGCTGTTAGAAGAAATGATGCTTCCCATAAATTGAGCGATCGCTTTCAACGTCCGCTGACTGTTAATCAGGGGGTCTCCAAACGCGGCGGTGTACATTCTGTTGTAAGCAGTATCTGCTTTTAGTTTTATGAGTACATTATCCATCGTTTCTGCCATTTCATTTACTGCTGAAATGGGTGCCAACGGCTGTACTTCAATATGGTTGATACCGCCGTCCCAATGCATTTCCTTCATCCAGGCAAGATTGAAAATGGCCGGGGCATTACGGGTGGTAAATGCATTATTAAAGCCATGACTGAACTGGTGATCGTAAGTAGCAAATGCAGCGAACTGCTGGTGGCAACTTGCGCAAGGGAAGTTCCCATCTTTGCTCAATCTGCCATCATAAAATAGTTTTCGTCCTAACTGAAAACCTTCTTCGGTGAGTAGGTTATCTGCGAAAATATCAGTGGGCGGCACCGGCCATCCTGCCGGCACAATGAATTTTAAAGGGGTGGGTGAAAAAGGCAGGATATGATCGTTTTTCTTACAACTTTCCAGTAAGATTACTGATAAAATTACAGCGAGCAAGATCGATATGAGTATCTTATATTTCAACTACATTATTTATTATTCCTTACATCTGTGATGGTAAACATTTTGCTGTAATTATCGGCTACATTTTTCGCCAATGGCCCGGGTGTGGTACACACGGGCAGGTCTGCAATTTTTATATCGTTTGGTGATCGCCACCAACTGTCAAGATCGGCCTCAATTGTTATTTCACTTACTTGTCCTGCTTTAATGTTTACAAGCTTACCTGCGGGTAAATTCAGGTTAATGGTTTTCAACACGCTACTACTGCCTTTAAAACCTCCAATATGATACTCGATCTTTCCTCCGGCCTGGTTCGATTGCGGTGAGTTGCCCTCCATCTTAGCCATCACATAGCCACTGTTCCAGGTCCAGAACATATCATTGAGCGGATCCAGGGCATCTGTTTGAGCGCCGCTTACATTCCGGGCACTATCAACGCCCAATACAAACTGGAGGTTTGAAAAAGTATTGGGGGTTGTTTCAAAATGAAAGACCTGGCTTGCCGGAATAGCTTCGTCAACAAGGTGATAACTGTTATTTTCTATCACTGATTCGCCCGGCCCACTCAGGCTTACATTACTGATATAATATTTAAATTTTGAAACGGAGTATGTTTCACCAAAGGGATTGGTATATGTCTGCGTATTCAGCACCAGCGGACTTCCCTTTACTTTATTTATGATTGTTAATTTGATGCTGCCAGTATTCACATTGAAGGGTTTCTGACAACTGCAAAACCCAATTAGCGCCATAACTGAAAGAGAAAGATATTTTACCAAATGATTCATCCCTGTGTTCATCCTTATATTTTTATTTTCATACGATTTTGTTTCACCTCACCCGCCCGTTTCTTGCCCTCCAATCTTTTTTCCTTTACAGCTTTGCCGGGCTTTGTGGCCTTTCTCTTTTTTGGTACGATGAGGGCCTTTTCAACTAATTGAGTCATTTTATCAACCACCTGCTGCTTATTACCCAGTTGAGTTCGTTCGGTTTGGCTTTTTACAAGCAGCCATCCGTCGGCAGTGATCTTATTGGCGAATTTTTCGTTGAGCCGGTTTTTTTGGCTTTCATCTACCAGCGAAGAGCGTGCAATATTCCAATATCCTTCCACCATAGTTTCCACCTTGTTCACATTTTGCCCTCCTTTCCCGCCGCTTCGGGCAGTTTTAAATTTAATTTCGGCGGCTATATCCATCGCCAAATTTACTTTATTTAAGTATTTGAGATGGCCTTAAGGTTATTCATTTGTATCTTTATTTTAATAAAAGCAAAAAAAGTAGGAGTTTTGCAACCAACCAACCCAAAGTTGATGTTAAAAGCTATATATCATTCATTAACAGAGCGAAAGCGCACAGGTAAAAAGTCATTTGCGGTCTTAATTGACCCGGATAAGGTGAATGATTCCAATATGGAGGAGTTAATAGATCTTTCCATAGCTGCCAGGGTCGACTACTTTTTGGTAGGCGGTAGCCTGGTGATCTCCAATTACCTGGACGAATGCCTGCAACTGATCAGGCGGTCCTGCTCTATTCCTACCATTCTCTTTCCCGGTAGTCCTTCGCAGGTGAGTAAATATGCGGATGCCTTGCTTTATTTGTCGCTGATAAGCGGCCGCAACGCAGAATTGCTGATAGGGCAACACGTAGTTTCAGCCCCATTTGTGAAAAAAAGTGGCCTTGAAATAATGCCAACCGGTTATATGGTAGTAGATGGAGGAGCGCCGACAACAGTATCTTATATCTCCAATGCAAGTCCGTTGCCTGCCGATAAAAACGAAATAGCCATGTGCACCGCAATGGCCGGAGAAATGCTGGGAATGCAACTGATCTACATGGATGCCGGAAGTGGCGCTAAAAGGCCGATTACAGAAAGCATGATCGAAAAAGTGGCACAGTCTATATCAGTACCGCTCATTATTGGAGGCGGAATTACCGGCCCCGAAAAGGCCTACCTGAATTGTAAAGCGGGTGCTGATGTAATTGTAGTAGGGAATGCAATAGAAAAGGACGCTTCACTCATTAAGGAAATGGCGGAGGCGGTGCATAGTGTACAAAAAGTGGCCTCCCTAAATCCCTCCGAAGGAGGGACTTTTTAGAGCGAGCCGATTATTTGGAAAAGGGCTGAATCAAACGTTTTGGCATTGCGGTTAGGGAATTTGTCGTTGGCGGGTGGCGGCTGGACACAGCTTGGTGATGTGGCGGTATTTGAAAAATCGTCAGCCCGTAACTGTCCGTTGCTGAATAAAGTTACAAAAGTTGATGTTAAGAACTACAGCTCGGCGTTATTCATCGGCTGGAAACTGAAGCAGAATAGCGAACAAAAAGCTGAGAATATATTCGTCGCCCCTCCATATTGCCAAACCGAATGTGTGCGTTCGCTTTATTCTCAGTAAGAAGGTCCAACTAAATTAATTATACTATCCTAATTGCTTCTAAGGTCTGTTCCACTATCCAATTCTTACAACCATCTTTGCTCCGAATGGCTTTCCATAAAAAAATTTCTTCGGTTATATCATGAAATATCCATCTTACTATGTCTCGCCCAACAAACATCTCCTGAACGATTTCATTTCCAATTTTATAAGCGAGCATGTTCAATGTTGTGCGGTACAAAGGACCGTGAAAGGTGAATTTCCATAATGCCAGTATAGGGTCATAAACTCTTACACACAAACCGCATTCTACCGTGTTCCCTGTAAGTTCCGCTTCTTTTCTGGAGGGAATTTGCCAAACATCTATTACAGCTCTTCCTTCCAGTGCAAAGCCAAATTCCCATTCTCCTGAAGTAAATCTTTCCTCTCCTTCGGCAGGTATGTGCCTGATGGAAGTCTTCCATTTTCCTACCAACTGACCATACAAGTACATAGCTTCTGACCTATCCTTTGCCGGGTGTGATGAATAAAGTAATTCCATTGGCATTTTTATAATTAATTATTGCTGATTTCAAGGCTACATTTCTCTATGATTTCTGTGAGCGCGGGCAAGTATTTATGTTCCACATCCAATCCCGGATCATAAATAGTAACATCCAAACCTATAAACCGATTACATTTCAATAATGTCAATAATAATTCTTCAAGCTCATCAAATTTTAGACCCGGGCTTCCCGGGGAGTCTACTGCCGGCATGACCAATTGATCAAGAATATCAAAATCTATATGCAGCCAAACTTTTGACAGGTTTTGTTTATTCAGTTCGTTAACGATCCTATGGGCAGTAATTGCCGGGCCATCTTCCAAAAGTTTTTGGAGCGGTATCATGGTTATTTTGGAGCTAACGATATCACCATAGGCATTTTCAAAAACCTCTGTGCCAAAATTCCTTTCGCCAATATGAAAAGCTTCTGTTTCCAAGACCAACGGACAATCTACCTCATTCCAGTGAGTTAAAAGCAGTTCGCCTTTTCCCGTAGCTAATGCCAAATCCATACCAGCCACTGTACCCAGCCGTGAAGTGATGTCGTAGTTGCCCAGATGAAAATAGTCACAATGTCCATCTACATGTACCAAGCCCCGGCCACCAGCTCTTCTTGCACCTAATAAACAACCTAATAAAATACTGCAATCACCACCAAGAACAATAGGTGTATTTCCGCTGAGCAGCGTCTCTGTCACCTGAGCCGCTAACTGTAAGGAATATGCTCGTATCGACAAGCCATTCCTGATTTTTGTGCCAAACTGGGCATCAAAATCATATTTTGGATGCTCGAGCCTAATAATTTTAGCCTTAATTTTTTCGGAAAAACCGGATTGAAGATATAAATCCGGGGCTTGCCAGGTGGTTGGTTCAAGTCCGTCATTATTCGGACGAAGCCCTAAACTTGTCGGGGCTGAAATTATCGTGATTGGTTTAGAAATGCACATGTAAACAAAGATTCGTAAGAGTAATTGTTATATTTTACTGAATGTGCTTGTAAGTACCCCATTATTCAGCAATATTAAGTTAGAATGCCTTCTTTGCTTTTAAAGAGATTTTTACAAATTGAAATTGTCAAAAGTAACGCAAAACGCATCGCTTTCCGCACAAAAAATCCTCCGCCACGGAGGATTGATTCAGTAATAAACTTTAAAGTATAAAAGATCAGAAGTCCCTCTTTCGGAGGGATTTAGGGAGGCTTCTTACAAACTCATCATCTCCTTAAACTTCACTGCCTGCCTTCTGCTCACTTCTACTTTTTCGCCGCCCTGTAGATCCAGTAATAAACCTCCGTTGAAGTAAGGTTCTATTTTCTCGATCATCCGCATATTCACAATGTGCTTACGATTGGCTCTGAAAAAAGTTTTTTCATCAAGTCTTTCTTCCAACGCATTCAGCGATTTTAATATGAGTGGTTTGTTGCCTGCAAAAAACACTTTCGCATAATTGCCCACACTCTCAAAAAGCCTCACTTCAGAAAGTTTTACAAACCAGCACCTTTCGCCGTCTTTTACAAAAACCTGGTCATTTTCAGTCAGCATACCCCGGTTAAAAGCCTGCTGTGCCGCCAATTCCTTTTCTTCTGCCTGCTGTAATTTTTGCAAAGCATCTGCAAGGCGCTTTGGTTCTATTGGCTTCATTAAATAATCCAGGGCATTTACTTCAAATGCTTTCAAAGCATATTCATCGTAAGCGGTAGTAAAAATTACATGTGGCGCTTTATCAAGTTCCTGTAGCATTGCAAAGCCTGTTTTGCCGGGCATCTGTATATCTAAAAAAATAAGATCGGGATTCAGTGACTCGATCTTTTCTATTCCTTCCGCTGCATTAGCGGCTTCATCTATCACTTCGATATCAGGAAAATCAAGCAGCAATTTTTTTAATTCATTTCTTGCCAGGCGTTCGTCATCGATAATAATTGCTTTATGCATACGAAGAAAGTTTATAGATCATTTAAATGGGGGTGGCGAATTGCCGGAAAACGAAATTAGTAAATTATGGGCTTATCAACCAGCAATGGCATGGTTATCCTGGATTCAACTGTTTCCGCATCCAGGTTTTTTATTGCAAATGTTGCCTTGCCCTGGTATAATAAATTAAGGCGGTCCTGGGTACTTCTTACACCAAAACCATTTTGGTTGATATAGGTACCAAGCTGTCCTGAATTTTGAACAACCAGCTCATGGTGATTTTCTGTAAAATCAGATGAAACACGTATGGTACCGCCGTTTATCTTTTTGCTAATGCCGTGTTTAATGGCATTTTCAACCAATGTTTGCAGCATCATTGGAGGTACAGGTTGCTCAAGCGTATCTTCATCAATATCCATTTCAATATTCAGTCTTTCTTCAAAACGCATTTTTTCAAGCGCCAGGTAATCCTTTACAATATTCAATTCTCTTTCAAGGGGAACCGTTTCTAATTTTTCGGTCTGCATACTGCTCCGCAAAATATTGCTCAGTTCTGTAATAGCGGTTCTTGCCCGTGAAGGGTTCTCATCTACCAAGGCACGGATACTGTTCAATGCATTAAAAATAAAATGCGGGTTGATATGTGATTTGATGGTTTTTAATTCCAGTTCTTTTACAAGTGATTGCAGCTTTAAAGTATCTACCTGTTGCCTGCGGGTACGTTCCATGTAGTGATAGGTGTAGTAGATAAGGTTCCAGATAAAAAGTAAGAAGAAGTTACTGAGTGAGTTACGGGTGATTTCATTCACCAGCGATATTGTAGGGGACTTATTATCACGCAGTTCAAGAATGCGGTGCAGTCCAACATCAGCGCATGCAAAAAGAATGGCAAATACAATTGTAACTACAATAAAATTGAGGATCTGCACATTGATTGGCTTTTCAAGAAAACGATATTCTTTAATTACCATCCGCATAATATGTGTAAAGAGAATACCTAATACTACACTAATGGTGATGAGGATAAAAAAATTATCGATCTGCTTGAAAGAGAGGCTCCAATAATAAAAAACAGTGATCGCAAAATTAGATCCCCAGCCGGCCAGTTGGAAGAGCCAGTATTTTGATAAGGCTTTTTTCATACGCAAACAAATTTACGAATTGCCTGCCCGATTTGGATTCTTGTTTTTATTAATGGTGAAATGAGGGTTTAAGAGGTCTGCATTAAGTTTTTCTTAACAGTCAGCCACAAAATAGTTTTCTAAAAGTACGGCTCGGAAATTATTCAAACTAAAAGCCCGGTAAATTACCGGGCTTATTCTTAAGTAGCTTAGTTAAACGCCGCAGCAAATTCATGGGCAAAATCGGTCAGTTTTGTGGGGCTCAATTCCGGATGATTTTTCCAGTAGTCTTCCTGCATGTTGCCCTCTCTCAATGCTTGTCCCATAGTGGTGTATGCCCCGGCAAAAAAGGCTGGTAAACCGGCCTGCTGCAAACCTTCCCGGGACTGTTCATCAGAAAACATCACCCACTGCAGGTCAGGCTTATTAACAGCGTTGCCAATTATGGATGCAATTTCTGCCCCTGTTTTTTCATCACTTGCAATATAGCGGACAGACTGGCCAATAAAATTCAATGCAAGCAATTCTTCCGCAGCAGCAGCCGCAATATCATTGGTGTGTACGAGCACAAGCTTACTGTCGCCAAAGTTTGCCCCCATTATCTGCATATTTTTTATAAGAGGAATCATATTGAACAGGTTCGTCATAAAATACGAGGGCCTCAATATTTTTACATTGATGCCGGGGAGTTCAGACAACATTTTTTCAAAATCTGCGAGTCCATCCACGGGTCCGGTGCCCTCGCCTGCATGAGCGCCAATGCTGCTTAGTACCACTGCATATTTAATGTGATTGCTTTTAAGAGCGGCAATAAAATTACTGGCTACATTGTTTTGATATTGCCTGAAGTTTTCAGCTCCAAAATTTGGCGGTATCATCAGGTAGGCTGCATCAGCGCCAGCAAATGTGCTTTCTAAAAACGGCCCGTCTTCTAACGATCCAATAGCTGCCACTGCCCCTTTATCTGTAAGTGATTGTAGTTTGGCTGCATCCCGGCCAATTACAACCACTTCGTTGCCGGCGCTTAATAGCTTTTCTGTCAATGGCTGGGAGATGTGTCCTGCACTTCCCGTAACTACGTATTTCATAAATTTGTTTTAGGTAATGTTTGTATATACAATTAAATAATTTTATTTTCTCTAAGCACCGAGTTTATCATTTAGCTTATTAATATTTTGGATCATCTTTGCACTCTCCTCTGCTCCTAATATCTCTTCATATTTTTGAGAGAAGTCAATAATGCATTCTGCCATTTTAGGATATAAGGCTTTGGCCTTCGGTGTGGGATACACGTTGGTTATCTTGCCATCAGTAGTTCGCACGAGCAATTTTTTTTCTTCCAGTTTTTCAATGAGACGTGTGATGGTACTGGGTGTCAAATGTAATTCTGAAGCCACTGCGCCAGGCTGCACACCTGGTTGCTGCAATACGATTGTAAGTAAATAAGCGTGGCTTGGAGAGAGGCCGACCTTTTTCCAGCTTTCGGTTGCCAGTTTCGATACCTTTCTTGCAAGCGAATTGGTGGAAAAATATAGACATCCGTTAAACCGGCTTTCTGATGATTTCATGATTTCACAAAGAAAGGAATTTATATTTGTATATACAAATATTAAATTTTTATTTTGAAAATACCCTTGAATAAATGAGGTGTGTTTCAAATTGTCGCTGGCTGGTGGAACACCAGCCAGGGCTGACAGCCGCGAGGGTGTCCTCACCGCCCACAGCCTCAAAGTGGAGCGACGATTTGAAATGCACCGGAATAAATTAGCAGCCTCACCCGCGTTAATTTATTATTTTTACAAAATGGCGAATCCCAATTTAAATACGGATAAAGAAGTTCAAAGTCACGAAGAGAAGGAATTTGAAAACAATATCAGGCCGAGTGAGATGGCCGATTTTTCGGGGCAGCCGCAAACGATCGAGAACCTTCGCATATTTATTAAAGCCGCTAAAATAAGAGGTGAGGCATTGGATCATATTTTGTTTCATGGTCCTCCCGGTCTGGGTAAAACAAC
This sequence comes from Ferruginibacter sp., assembly GCA_039922055.1. Taxonomy (GTDB): domain Bacteria; phylum Bacteroidota; class Bacteroidia; order Chitinophagales; family Chitinophagaceae; genus Ferruginibacter. The sequence goes on along the minus strand of JBDSAP010000360.1, from coordinate 26,165 downwards.
CTTAAGCCGCATAGTAGCAAATGAACTCGGTGTAAAAATAAGAGAGACGAGCGGCCCGGTTATAGAGAAACCCGGCGATCTTGCAGGCCTGCTCACCAACCTCGAACCTAACGATGTATTATTTATTGATGAGATCCACCGGCTGAGTAACGTGGTAGAAGAATACCTGTATGCCGCAATGGAAGATTACCGCATTGATATCATGATCGACAGCGGGCCAAATGCCAGGAGTGTACAAATAAATCTAAATCCCTTTACCCTCATTGGCGCTACTACCCGTAGTGGATTATTAACAGCTCCACTGCTTTCACGTTTTGGTATAAAATCCAGGTTAGAATATTATAATGCGGCTACACTTCAAAAGATCATTCTTAGGTCAGCTTCCATTTTAAATACTTCTATAACCACTGCTGCCGCTGATGAAATTGCCCGCCGGAGCCGTGGCACACCACGTATCGCTAATGGACTATTGCGGAGGGTAAGGGATTTTGCCCAGGTGCTAAATGATGGAGCTATTGATATTGGTATTACGCAACATTCTTTAAGAGCGTTGAATGTAGATGAACATGGCTTGGATGAAATGGACAATCGTATCCTCAATGCAATCATCGATAAATTTAAGGGCGGCCCTGTTGGTATCACCACTATTGCAACCGCGGTAGGCGAGGAACCGGGTACCCTCGAAGAAGTGTATGAGCCATTTCTAATCCAGGAAGGGTTTTTGCAACGTACAGCGAGAGGAAGAGAAGCAACTGCTAAAGCCTACGAACACTTGGGAAAGAAGCCACAGGGAGGTGCACAGCCTTCATTGTTTATCGGGTAAGATCGAGCATTATTTAATTCAGTGCTGTTTGTTTACCAAACTTCTTGATATTCGGAGACATCGGTGAAAACCAACTGTTTATTTTTTTTCTTTGAATTTTTTAACGTTGGTTCTAAAATTGTTTGTTCAACTATTTCGCCTTTAGAAGTTTTATGTAATCATCTTTCGACTTTGTGCATTGAATGAATTCGATAAAAAATGGCTTTTCCATAAGACGCTGCTACTCATAGTCTTTATCAAATAATCGTTAATGTCTTCGTCATTGTGTGCAGCCACTGTTCTTCGTTTCTTTTTCAAGAGCCTGGCTCATGATGATTTTTATTTTTGTTGAAAAAAATATATAAATAAACCTGGATAGCTAGCATTTCCAAATAAAAACTATTCGTATTAAGTTAAGCAAATATGACTAATTATAATTGCACGAATTAGATGTACGAATTACACGAATTAAGAAAAAAGCACTGTATTATTCGTGTAATTCGCCTTTTATAATTCGTGTAATAAAATAAATCATACGTCATTTCATTGTTAACATAACAGTAGTATATTTTATGTACTATTATTTTTCCAAATTGTTCAATCAAGATATATGGATACACAACCTTTCAATATTAAATTCCGTTACCACGATGATTGGGTGGATGCGTAATAAAGCCGTGCTGCAAAGAAGACAATATAGTAGACTATGCGGTATGGATGAGGGATAAGCTTGAGTTCACTATCACAAAAGCCCGGGCAGATCCTGGCCAACAATGGGTGGTAGCATTACAAAATGCTGATGATATAGTTGATCCCGTATTAGTGCAAAGCATTGGCCGGGAGATTGATCTTAAAAGATAGATCTCTTACGCTTCATACCTGCGAATGAAGGATCATTTATCACCCAACGCTTTCCTGACTGCATCAGCGGATGTTCCTGCTTTCTTAACAGTAGCTTTCAATTTATCTTTGGTTACTCCCAGGGCTTTTGACCAGTATTCAAGTTCATACGGTTTCGTTCACATTGATCTTTCCTGAATCCCGCGGCTTTGTTTTATTTAAATTGTCTCACATAATATATGAGTGTAAAATGTTAGCACAAAACATGCGCCACCCAGCAGGGCATCTTAGGAATTAGGATGCTTGCACAAAGCCCAGTAATCCATAATAATTTTAATTGCAGTAAATATCTCTTTGAAGTCGTATCCTTTTTGAAAAAAACCCTGTACTGACATTTCTGAATATGCGGCATCTATAAAACGTTGCTCCACCGAAGTGGAATAAAAAATAAAGGGAATACTTTTTTTTCGCAGAAAGGGATCAGTGTCTAAATCCCGCTTAAATTCCAATCCATTTCTCAACGGAAGATTTACATCGCACAGAATAAAAAAAGGCTTGTCTTGTGTATTCAATAAATAATCAAGTGCTTCTGCTGCATTAGAAAACCAGATCAATTTATTTGGCACTGCCTGTTGATTCAGGGTGTCGGTTAAAAACAACACATCATCCTCATCGTCTTCCACTACTATTATAGGGCCTGTTTTTGCCATGCAAAAAAAATTTTAATTTTCTTAAAAAACTAAGAAATGCGGCAGAGGTACACAACCTTAGCTGTTCAATTGGTTCCCCATTTTTTACGAATTTATTTGATAACAATCCGGACAGGTATATTTATAATACTGCCAGGATAAGATCTAGGGGAATTTACACTCTTCATCATTGTTGTGAAGATGCAATAGTACAAGAATTATACCTTAAGTGAGTTACTGCAAATACAGAAGTTGATAGATGAACGCTCCCTCTAAAATGAGTTCCGTTACTCACATTTTAGCGCTCGTAAAAACATCCTGTGTGAAGTAGGATACAAATGAAAAACAGGCATGAGAATAAGGGGCTCCAATAAATTAAAATCTGAAGCCGATGGTAACATAAGGCAGTACTCCTTCCTTTGACGCACCAACTACCGCCTGTATCAGGACAAGTCTTGCCGGTAAAATATAGATGCCGCCCCCATAGGAGTTGTGCCACACATTCGACTTTTCACCTTTGGCCCAAACCCGTCCCACATCATTAAATGCAATGAGGCCCACGGTGCCCGGCAAAATATAAGAATTGAAATCAAATAACTTCAACCTCAATTCAAGATTATGATACAACATGGATTTACCAGTAAACCGGTTGGTATGAAAGCCCCGCATACTTTGCACTCCGCCAATACCCAGCAACTGGAAAAACGCCGGGTTCCCCGTGGTAGCACCAATTCCTGTGCGGTTTGCGAAAACAAGGTTGGCTTTTTTCCCGGTGGATAAATACCAACTGAGTTGAGATGTGATTTTACCATAAGCATCTTTTGCTCCATTCAATTGCTTCATACCGGTAACGCTTGTATGCCAAAGAAAGCCCTTCGAAGGCAGCACTGAATCATTTCGGGAATCTAACACCAGCCCGGTAACAAGACCTGCATAGACCCTGTCATTAAACACATTGCTACCGGGGAATTGTGTGTTGAACTTACCCAGGAAACGGGTCGCATTCCCTTCCCTGCCCGCTGTATAATACTGCCCCGCCACTCCTCCGTATACGCTTACATTTTTTGCAAGCTGGTGGCTCAATGTAACATCTGCATTCACAATATCGTAACGGCACCTGTAATAAGTAATTGACTGTTCTCCTTTATTGATAAATTCAGTTTCATTTCCGATGCCGAAAAAATTTCCTGTATTATTTGGTCCCCTGGCTACGATGTTTATTCCAAGGTCGTTGCTGCCTGCTACGTCTTTGAAGTCGCCGCTGTAATCAAAAATGTAAGACTTCCTTCCGGTGGAATAACTAGCGATGAATTGCTGTTTCGAAGCATAGGGATCTTTTCTAAACCCCTGCTTCTCTTTTAAAAAACCAAGCTTTATCAATAAGCCGTAATCAATATTATAACTTGCGAGTACAAGTGGCCCCGAGCGATCGTATTTGAAAGCTTTATCATCGTAACTATTTACCAGGCTGTCCGAAGACACCCGGATCTTTGCGGCACTGCGTGCAGGCAACACATTGCCGGTGCCGGCCTGGTCATATACATACAAAGCTTTCCTGTTGTGCAAGCTCGGAGCTATAAAAAAGCTATCCCGGTCATTGCCCCCGATCATGCGAATTTTAATGGCTGCCACCTTATCTCCCGTCACGGAAAAAATATCGTTTCCTTCAAATCCATACAGGCGCACTTCTTTTGTAATATCTTTTATAAACAGCCGCTGGTAAATCATTTTATCTTTTGTTCCATCCTTTTTTATTTTATAGATCTTCACCAATGCATTGCCCGCCGGTGTATATTGAATGTCAAATAATTCATGTTTATCCGAGGCAGGCACATCCACCGTTTTAGCAATAAAGCGATAATATTTTATGGCTTCGGTTAGCAATGTTTGTCTTCTTGCGATCAATGTTTTGCTAAGCTTTTCGGCAGACAGTAGGTAGATCGGCGCTGGCAATTGGTGCAGCGCTGCATTGATCACGCTATCGGTAATATGATCTTGCAAATACACCGCCTGGTCTATCCAGTCTTCCTCGCTTAATGAATTTAGAAAATAACGATCAAAATATCTCGCATTAAAATTGAATCCCTGTATATCCCTTATCTTATCATGAAAACCCTGGAACTTCGACATCAGCCATTGATGTGAAACGATCCAGGGAAAAATGCCTGAAGTGTTATAAAAAACCATGTCACGATCCCGGGGTACAGGTGTGTACAATATCCCACTTTCATCTTTTGCTCTTTGCCAGCGCCATTGATCTTCATGGCGGTCCCAATCGCCTAACAGCATATCCATCAGCCTTGCCCTTAACACAGCTTTCTGATCGATCCTATTATCATTATCTTTTTGTAATTGCCTCTTTACCTTTTCGGAATTATCCGTGTTCTCCGATAATGGTTCACGCTCCTCAAACAAAAATGGTGCGTTTCCAAATTCGGAAATATAGCTACCGAGCATACTATCCTTTGGCACAAATACTATCTGCGGATTAGAATGAGAAATTGCAAGGGCGTTAGCAAAAACAGGCACCGTAAGCGATGCGAAAGGATGTGCGGTAGCAACCTGGTCCTGTAATATATCTTTAACAACCGTACCTCTCAGGTGTTCAGGCATTCCGTTTTCCGGGTATTTTTGAATGGTACGCAGTACCCATTCCTGGCCGGTGCTATCACGCAATCTTAATGACTTTGTTTGCAAGCCGCCGCCCTTCTGCAGGATGGTAAGTCCACCTTTTTCTTTGTTTAAATGAAATACTTTCAGTTGAACGGGCGTTGCCCATAGCTTGCGATAAGTGTCTCCAAACCAGAAACGATGAGCCTTACTGACCTTATCATATTCCGGCGCAATGGCAATGCTAATACTGTCAGTAGCGGTTTTGTTTTGAGCAAAGCTTTTTAAAAACGATAGTAAAAAAACTGTAATAACGATCGTGTACTTTACAGGTGAATTACTAAGCATGATAAATTTTGGGGTTGATTTGAAATAAGTAAAATGATTCCATGGCGGTTGCTTAGAAATTTATTTGTTTATAAATATTCGGTTTTCAATTGGTGCTTTTTTGTTATTCTTATTCCCCTATATCGAATTCAATTGTACATTTTTCAACAATAAGGAACAGAGTCGCTCGTCCTTAAGTAACCAACATTTGAAACCTGATAGCCATAGTTTAAAAAAACAAAAAGAGGAAAAGATCAATGGCCTTCTTCGTTAAATCTCTGGCAGAATACTCTGAACCATTTGCCCTTGATATCAATCGTTCAATTTACACCAATTTGGGAAAACCACATAGCCCGTTTATTTCTTCGATCGTTGTACTATTGTTTTTTACAGGGTAAAGCTAATTATAGTCAGCGGCTTGAAAGCAATCTATTGAGCCTATGGCTTTAATATAAGTGTGGATGGAGAGTTATTGAGCCACAGGCTTTCAGAACCTATCAGCTTTTTCCAGCTATCAACGCTGATAAGCATCAGGTCATTTTGCTGTAGAAATTTCCTATACGGCAGCCCATGTAAAAATTCTTATCCATAAAAATGCCGACAGGCACTTCAGTTTTTGAGAGGATCAATTTTTTTTTGATACCGGGGCGAGTTTTTAAACACTTTTCTTTTGCCCTTACTTTCTTATAAATGCTGCCGGGGTTAATGATACGGGAAGTGAAGCCCAATATTTTCCCTAATAAACTTCCTTCAAATATTGACTGACCATACCCCATCAGCAACAGGTTATAATCTCCCTTGTTTGCAATGCCGGCGATACCTGCATCAATATCATTAGAAGCTTTGAATATCTTGTTTATTTTTTGACTGAGCTTTTGCGATTCAGCAAGGATAGGCGCAAAACTATTTTGTTCGTACTCGTCAAAATTGTATGCGTGTAACCCATTAAGTGAGCGATCCGCGGCGACGGACAAGCCGCAACAATGCTAAATCTAATAGCTATAGGATGAAAAACAAATGGCTGATACAAAATATTTCTAAGCAAATGTTTTTAAAAGAATTCTCGTACTAGTAATACTAATCTGTCCTAAGTTCCCCCTTCGGGGGACAGGGGGCTTTTTTAATAATCGATCACCTGCTCCTCCATCATCTTTGGCATAGCCCTGAATTCGTATTGCTGGTTGCGAAGTTGTGGTTCAAAACCTGCCTCACGAATTGCCTCCTGTATTCCTTTACTGGTAAAGCGATGAGGCGCCCCGGCAGCACTTACAACATTCTCTTCAATCATGATACTTCCAAAATCATTGGCGCCTGCATTGAGACATAATTGCGCAGTCTTTTTTCCAACAGTTAACCAACTGGCTTGTATATTTTTCACATTCGGCAACATGATCCGGCTCATGGCGATCATACGGATATATTCCTCAGGTGTTGTAAGGTTATGAACGCCCCTTATCCTTGCCAGCAATGTATCTACATCCTGGAAAGTCCAGGGAATAAAGGCGATAAATCCTTTTGCATGTTCGGGCTTACGGCTTTGTACTTCCCTCAATTTTGCGAGGTGCTCAAACCGTTCAGTAATGGTTTCCACATGTCCGAACATCATGGTGGCGCTGGTTGTAATATTCAGTTTATGCGCTTCATGCATTATGTCAAGCCATTCCTGGCTGCCACACTTTCCTTTACTTATCAAACGTCTTACCCTATCCGTTAGTATCTCTGCACCGGGCCCTGGCAGGCTATCCAATCCTGCTTCCCTTAATGCCATCAATACGTCGCGGTGAGTACTTTTTTCCAGCTTGGTGATGTGTGCTACTTCAGGTGGTCCAAGTGTGTGCAGCTTCAGCGTTGGATAAAGCCGCTTTAATTCTTTAAAAAGATTTACATAATAATCAAGCCCAAGATCGGGATGATGGCCGCCTTGCAACAACAATTGTTCACCTCCATAACGAAAGGTTTCCTCTATCTTCCTTTTATACGTTTCAATATCTGTTATATATGCTTCGGCATGTCCGGGTATGCGATAGAAGTTACAGAACTTACAGTTGGCGATACATACATTAGTAGTGTTCAGGTTACGGTCAATTATCCAGGTTACTTTTCCATGCGGTACCTGTTTCTTTCTTAATTCATCCGCTATATACATCAGCTCAGCTAATGGGGCATTTTCAAAAAGATAAACCCCTTCTTCTACCGACAGAAACTCAAAGTCCAGCGCCTTCTTATATAGATCATGTATCGTCATAAAACCGTTTAAAAAATTCTTCACAAAAGTACATCCATCGGTTGTATATTTATTCATCTGCTTATGAAGAATTTAATTTGTATACTCCATTTTACCTGCTTGCTCGTTTTCTGCCATGGCCAGGAAATATTGGAGCCCCAGCCACGGGCTAAGTTTGTTACCAGTTTTCCGTTCAAACAATATAGTGGGGGCGTAATGATTGTAAATGCCCTGCTGGGTGATATTCCAGACACGTTGCATTTTATACTTGATACCGGCAGCGGAGGCATATCGCTTGATTCAACTACCTGTGCATACTTCAATATAAATACTACTCCTTCAGATACCGTTATAAAAGGTATGGGAATGGAGCACAAAGTGCATTTTGTATTTAACCAAAAATTGCACTTTAAAGGTCTCACTGTCGACCGGCTTAATTTTCATATAAATGATTATGAAGTACTCAGCAGCGTATATGGCGAAAAAATAGATGGCATTATCGGCTATAGTTTTTTCAGCAGGTACGTAGTAAAAATAAATTTCGACAGCTCTCTTATCGAGGTTTATACACCAGGGGAAATCGCTTATCCAAAAGGAGGCACTTTACTAAAGCCGGCATTTACAACCTTGCCCATACAAAACCTTGCAATCCGCGATGGGCGCAAGCTCAACTTCAATTTTTTTTTTGATACCGGGGCGGGCCTTTGTCTCCTGATGAGCGAACAATTTGCAAAAGACAGCAACGTGTTGATGCGTAAACGAAAAACTTTTCAAACGCAGGCTGAAGGTATGGGTGGGAGATTGACGATGCGGCTAACCGTTGTTAAGATGCTCCAGGTCGGTCACTTCCGTTTTAGAAATGTGCCTACTTATTTATATGATGATGAATATAATGTAACCTCTTATCCTTTTGTGGGCGGCCTGCTTGGCAACGACTTGCTCCGGCGTTTTAATCTTACTATTAATTATCCAAAAAGAGAGATACATTTAGTACCCAATAGCCGCTTCAAAGACCAATTCGATTATGCCTACACGGGCCTTGCCATTTATTTCCTAGAGGGATCTATCGTGGTGGAGGATATAGTGCCAGGCTCACCTGCCCATAAAGCCGGTTTAAAAAAGGATGACCTTATAATAGGAGTTGATCACAATTTTACCAACAACATTATGCAGTACAAAAACATCCTTCAGTCTGCTAACGAAAAGATCCGTATCACCATTAAACGGGGTGAAAAATTAATGATGCTAACTATAAAACCCCTCAGCATTTTATAACGAGCCCCTAAATCCCCTGAAGGGGACTTTTGCAGTTTTTTAATTTGAAGACCATTTGCTTTTGCCACCGGATGTCTGCTGATGGGCATTCATAATTCATAGTTCATAATTTTTTGTCCGGGCAATTGTTTTTCATTGCATCATCCTTGCGTCGCCCTCTTGTACTTTTGAAGCATTGGGCAGCGGCAACATTCCAGGCTCATGTAACCGGGGTTGTCGGGCATCCGTCCAGGGCCCTTCACCAATTACCTTACCTTTTTGATTGATAACAAATATTTATTGCAACACTCCTTAACTTTGCCGCATGATTCATTTTGATAAGTTTACCCTTGAAAACGGGCTGAGGGTAGTGGTGCATGAGGATCAAAGCACCCCGATGGTTGTAGTTAATGTGATTTACGATGTGGGTGCAAGAGATGAAAATCCGCTGAAAACCGGTTTTGCACATTTATTTGAACACCTGATGTTTGGCGGCAGCATAAATATTCCTGAATATGATGAACCGTTACAGATGGCAGGGGGCGAAAACAACGCTTTTACTACCAATGACCTTACCAATTATTATTGCCAGCTTCCTGCTGAAAACATAGAGACGGCATTCTGGCTGGAAAGCGACCGGATGCTACGCCTCGCTTTTGATGAGAAAAGCCTGGAAGTGCAGCGAAAAGTTGTTTGCGAAGAGTTTAAGGAACACTATATTAATAAGCCTTACGGCGATGCATGGCATAAACTTAGGAGCCTGGCATACACCACGCATCCATACCGGTGGATGACCATTGGCAAAGAATTAAAGCATGTGGAAGATGTTACTTTAGAGGATGTGAAAGATTTCTTTTCCAGGCATTATACCCCTGCCAATTCAATATTGGTAGTTGCCGGAAATACTACTGTTGAAAAGGTAAAAGCGCTCGCTGAAAAATGGTTTGGCTCTATTCCCGCCGGAGAAAAATATAACCGTGACCTGCCCGTTGAACCTACCCAAACCGGGCCAAGGTCACTGGAAGTGAAAGCGAACGTACCACTGGATGCTTTGTATAAATGCTGGCATATTTACTCACGGCTAGATAAGCGGTATTACACCGCTGACCTTATTACAGAAATATTAAGTGGCGGCGGATCTTCCCGTTTGTTCCAGGCCCTTGTGAAGGAAAAGCAATTGTTTAGTAATATTGATTGCTCACATTATGGCAGCACCGATGCTGGTTTACTTTCTATTGAAGGCAAGCTGGTAAAGGGTGTGAGCATGCAAGATGCGGAAGTTGCGCTAATGGAAGAGATTGTAAAACTACAGCAGGAAGGTATCACTGAAAAGGAACTGCAAAAAGTAAAGAACAAGACCGAAAGCATGATGGCTTTTGAGGATATGAGTGTGATGAACCGTGCCACCAGTCTCGCCATTTATGAATTGCTTGGCGATGCCGACCTCATCAACAAAGAACTGGATAGTTATCAAGCTGTATCGAGAGAAGAAATATTGCAGGAAAGTAAGATCATTTTTGATGAGAATAACTGCAGTACACTTTATTATTTTGCAAACAACTAATACGAATGAACAGAACGATTGCCCCGGTAATAAAAGACGCCATAGATTTTGAACTTCAACTAAAACCAACCGATAAATTTGTATTGGACAACGGCGTGGAAGTGTTTGCAATAAACGCAGGCGCCCAGGATGTGTTGCAGGCAGAACTGGTGTTTTACGCCGGCAACACTTACGAGAAGGCCAATGGAGTAGCAGCGGCGACCAACTACATGCTGCGCAACGGAACATCCACCAAAACAGCTTTCCAGATAAATGAGCATTTTGAGTTTTACGGCTCTTATTGCAATCGTGCCTCCTACCATGAGACGGCGGTTGTATCGTTGCACACACTTACCAGGCATTTACCACAATTACTCCCTGTAATGCGTGAGATGATCACCGATTCAATTTTCTCAGAAGAGGAACTGGCCATCTATAAACAAAACAGTAAACAAAAGCTTTCTGTTAGTTTGCAAAAATGCGATTTCGTTGCTAATCGTTTGATAGATGCATGCCTGTATGGTGAGCAGCATCCTTACGGCAGCTACATGGTAGCTGAAGATTATGAAGCGCTTACTACAGACCAGTTAAAGGAACATTTTAACCAATACTATTTGAATGGCCGTTGCGTAATATTTGTCGCTGGCAAATTGCCGGCAGACCTCTTTAATATTTTGAATACAACCTTTGGTAATCTTTCTTTAAAAAATCATGTTTTTTCATTAGGAGATTATCCTGCTGTTACACCCAGCCAAAAAAAATTGCGTATCAGCAACGATCCAAATGGGGTACAGGGCGCTATCCGTATTGCGAGGCATTTCCCTAATCGTCATCACCCTGATTTTATGGGTGTAATGGTGCTCAACACTGTGTTCGGCGGTTTTTTTGGATCAAGGCTTATGAGCAATATCAGGGAAGATAAAGGTTACACTTACGGCATTCACAGCCATGTGCAAAACCATATAAAAGACACTGCATGGGTGATAAGCACCGAGGCTGGGAAAGATGTAACAGAGCCAACAATTGAAGAAGTATATAAGGAAATGAAAGAGCTGAGAGAAGAACTGATCGATGAAGAAGAATTGTTGCTGGTTCGCAATTACTTAATAGGCTCTATACTGGGCGATCTGGATGGCCCATTCCATATTATTGGCAGGTGGAAAAATATTATTTTGAATGGCCTGGATGAAAGCTATTTTTATGAGTCCATCAAAGTGATAAAAACGATATCAGCAGAAGAGTTAAGAAGACTCTCCCAAAAATACCTGCAGCCTGATGAATTTTATGAACTGGTAGTAATATAGTAAACTATCAATCTCTTACACAAATGATTGCGGCGATGCAATAGAAATGAAATACGTTTATAAAATATTGATCACTACTGTTAATGCATTTATATTAGCCTACCTGTTGCCCGGCATCTCTTTTCAAAGTATTTTCACGGCATTGATCGTCGCGGTGGTACTTGCATTTTTAGACGCCGTAATAAAGCCATTGCTTATCCTTCTTACATTGCCTGTTACTATTCTCACACTCGGGCTTTTTTTATTTGTGATTAATGCCTGCATTATTTTGATTGCGGACCAGGTTGTGAATGGATTTAAAGTACAAAGCTTTTGGCATGCTTTCTTATTCAGCATACTTCTATCTTTTTTTAATTCCTTCGTTCATAAAAGGGCTTTTCCGGATAAAGCTGCCGAAGACAAAAAAAATACAATTAATTTTTAGGGTATCTAAAGTTGTTCTACCATTGTTTATGCTTGACATCCATAAATTTTATGCATGCCAATATTCAATGGTGCTTTTCAATTTACCGGTTTCGCCTCTACAGGCGGCGGGCTGCGTAACCGGAACGCCGCTGCCTTTGCTTCTTTAAAAAAAATCGCTGTCCGATTTGTTTTGTTATAAACAAAATGTCAAAAGAAAACTATTGATGTGTCCTACTCTTTTTACGGCCTCGAATAAAAAGTGCTAGAAAATTTCGGCTGCAGGCGTTAAAAAATCAAGGCTGTCTGAGCCGGCACTAACTACAAAGTATTATTCTCCTGCGGCGAGTTCCTTGATTTTAGCCGGCAGACGAAATTTTCAGCCTTTTTATTCGCAGCCTTGACTTTTCTTGTTACTTCTTTGCGTTAAGGCAAAGAAGTAAATGAACCCTTACCGGCAGGTACATTCATCAACTCTTTTAAATTTATCGGTTTCGCCTCCACAGCCGGCGGGCTGCGTAACCGGAACGCCGCTGCTTTTGCTTCTTTAAAAAAAATCGCTGCGCTCTTTTTTTAATCCGCCGCGGCGGACCGAACCAAAAGAGGCGGCTAACCCGGTTACTGGTGAAAAATTAATGCAGCGGCAGAAAGTACTACCTGTGTATCTTTTATTTTGTATTGAGTTAATCGAAGGTTCTATGTTTTTTGGTATGACATTGGGGAGTGCTCGTACGGCCTCGAATAAAAAGTGCTAGAAAATTTCGGCTGCAGGCGTTAAAAAATCAAGGCTGTCTGAGCCGGCACTAACTATAAAGTATTATTCTCCTGCGGCGAGTTCCTTGATTTTAGCCGGCAGGCGAAATTTTCAGCCTTTTTATTCGCAGCCTTGATTTTTCTTGTTACTTCTTTGCATCAAGGCAAAGAAGTAAATGAGCTCTTACCGGCAGGTACATTCATCAACTCTTTTAAATTTATCGGTTTCGCCTCCACAGCCGCCGGGCTGTGTAACCGGACGAAAAGATGCTATTAACCTGGTCACTCATGAGAGCTAAGATCAGTAAGTGAACCCGGACTGATTGTAAAAAAAGCACTCTCACCATAGTGAGAATGCTTATCACCAAACCTATATAGCCAAAAAATCATAGGGAATATAAAGTTGCAACTACCGCCTGTTATACGGTGCTTTTCCATTTGAAATAAACTGCGCTGCCAAATAGCACCATGCCTACAAGGATCATCTTGGCAGGAGACTGGCCCTCCTCTTCAGATCTTACATCTGGTAACAGTGCAGCATATTGAGCCTCTGGAATCTTCGCTTCATCATTACTTGCAGCAGCGGCTTCATCCCAATTACTTATATTTTTTCCGGTGAGCGCTGTTAATTCTCTCAGCTCCTTCTTCCTTCTCGTTTTAAGTTCCTGTAAATATTTTCTGCCCGCATCACAAGTGAGATCGCCGGTAGCCGGGTGAGTGATGATATATCTTGCCTGGAAATTTTCCTGGTTTGGTGTTACCTGGAACATAAGGTCTTGTGCAAAACTGTTGCGATTGTACCTAAAGTGCAGACGGGTAAAAAAGACTTTATTATCCTGGTAAACCTTATCGTCATTCTCCACATCATTGTAATCATCCCAGTCCTTTTGCAGCCACCAAACCCCCGACTGCACTATATCCTGCTGCGTGGGCGGATTACCAACACATGGATCACATTTCACATAATTAGAAGGGCTAACATCCCAGGCATATTCCAGGAAACCAACGCTTTTACTCTCCTTGTCCCATTGATGCGTAAAAAGATTACCGTAAAAAGACCCAAAATCTTTTTTCACAAAGAGCGGAACATTTTTAGCCGTCGCAATATCCACATTGCGATAGTTGGTGCATTCTATTCTTCCTTTGCGTGTAAATGCATATACTACCAGGTCCTGGTCGCCATCTGCATTGGCCATGCCCAACCGGATAGGCAGCATAAATTTGGGTGAGTTGAAACTGATCTGCAATGGCCGTAAAAAATTACCGGGAAGCTTTTTCTTTTCTTTCTCATTTACTTTCACCACAAAAAATTTCAGGTTGCTTTTTATATAAGGTTCCAAAACTTCTTCTGCACCGGCTGGTATTTTATAACCATTGGTAGTAAGCCATTCTTTTAGGCCACCACTTTCTTTTGCACTTAGTATTAAAATGTCATATTCGCCAACAATATATTTTGCTTCCACTTTCACCCCGTCGCTTTTCTTGCGGGAGTAACCGGAAACTACCATTTCGGACATCGGTGCACTTTTAACCTCCATGTCCATTACAGTCTTATAACTATTACATGGATTCTCATCATAATATTCCACCAGCCTTGGTGCGCTGTAATCATTCAGGCGTTGGAAGATTGCCTGGTCCACAACATGGATATCGTTTTTCTTCAACACAACCGGTACCGGCACTACCATTGCAAAGTCTTTCGTGTCGCCCTGGAAATCATTGTACATTGTTATTACATTTCTATTGCCATCCCTCACCAATATTACCTGGCTTGTTTTATTTTTTAGTGTACCATCTGCTTTGCTTACATAAAATCCGCAGAAGGAATAAAGCATTGGCGATACCCCGATGATTACAGCAATGATGATCAGTTTATTTTTCATGTTTGAGTATTTTTATTGTAATAAATTTTTATAAAGGGCTTACCGCAAGTATGCGGCTATTCATTGTTTTGAGATAGGCTGAATGCCCTATGATCTACATTCTACCTCGATTAAAAAATTAATCCAAGTTGTTATGCGGTACTTACAATCGATCGTAAAGGTCTCTCACGGGAAAGATTCGCTGTTGGTCTCCATTCAAACAACTTTCCTTTAAATAAATGATCAAGTACAGGTATCAATGGTTGCAAACAAACCAATACCCATACGGGTGCTCCGTTTATAAATTGGAATGTGCTTAAATAAAAAGCTACCGCTGCAATTGCTGCTGCCCAAATGGTCCTGGCAATAGGGTGATTGGGTGTTGTTTTAGGATCTGTGATCATGAAAAAAGAAAACAATAACAAGCTTCCGGTGCTGATGGACTGTATAAAAAAATCGATGGGCCATCCTAAAAAAAGAATTTGTCGTGCAAATAATAAGATTGAAAAGGCGCCGAGAAAGGCAAGGCTAACATCTAATTTTTGAACACGCGTTACAACAATAAAACCCATACACAGCACTCCAAATAAGATGACTGCATTACTGCCCCACTGGCCAGCGCTGATCCATGCGTCCTTGGTACAAATCAACGCAACGACAATGCCGAGTGCAGAGGGGTTAAAAATATGTTTCCCATTGAAGCGAATAATATACTTGGAAGCAATGGCGACAAATGCAGCCAACGCAGCTATTTCAATATGAGTGGTCTTGAGTAATAATGAAAGTCCGAAAGAGCTGATCAGTACAGAAGGAAGCCCATTTGTAAACCGCTCAAAGGATCGTTGTTCTCTTTTCAAAAATATTATCTCGCAAAAAAATTGTGTAATTATACTTGTACCGAAATAGGTGGAATACAGCCACCATTCAGCATTCCAATGAAGATATAAAATTCCGTAGGCAAGGAAGATGGTTTGAAAGATCAATTGAAAATAGCGGGCATCTTTAAAAATAGCGTACTGCATATTACTTGCTTTGTAATGGGATGCAACCACCAAAAATTTTACATAAATATTTTTAAATTAATTTTGAAGCGAAAAATTTAACTGGCGGGTGCGGATATGATGAAAGAAGGTTTTTGTATGCATCATTAAAAAAATTGCCATGTTCATTATTGAGTTAATTTATATTCAGCCGCTTAAATCCATTGATGAACATATGGTTGAGCATATCAGGTTTTTGGATAAACATTATGCCTCCGGCAACTTCATCATGAGCGGCAGAAAAGTGCCCCGGACAGGTGGCATCATCATCGCCAAAGGCGCAACAAAAAAAGCTGTAGAAAAAATCATGAAAAGGGATCCTTTTTATAAACATGGTCTTGCTGAGTTTACCATCACTGAATTTAATGCAAGTCAAAAGGCCGATAACATTGATGAGCTTATGAATGAGAAATAAATGTGTGAATTCAATACTTATACTTCGCAATGGATAATTTTGTCTCATCTTCACTTACTCAGTTTTTAAACCTTAGTAGAATTGTCCATTAAATATTGCTGACCTTATTACCTTATTTTGATTGCTCGTATTATTTCCACTTTATTTGATAATAAGGTAATAAGGTCTGACCATTAAAGTAATTTGCTTGCTACTAAGGTTTGGGCCAAAAGTAGGAAGATATCCAACTCACTTTTTTATGCTTTGCGTAGTACAAAAAAATATAAGTGGCCGCAATTCGTCTACCTATATAGTGTTGAACTTTTGCATCATATTTAAAAAAAATGAAAAAAAGCGCAGGTATACTTTTATATCGTCTATCTGGTAAGACTCCTGAGTTTTTCCTGGTACATCCGGGTGGGCCGTTTTGGAAAAATAAAGATGCAGGCGCATGGTCTGTCCCGAAAGGAGAATTCACGGATGACGAAGATCCGCTCGAAGCAGCAAAAAGAGAATTTGAGGAAGAAACGGGGATGAAGTGCACTGGTAAGTTTATAGCCTTGGACGCCATCAAACAAAAAAGTGGAAAAATAGTATTGGCATGGGCGCTGGAAAAAGACATTGACCCCACCCTCATAAAAAGTAATACATTTAAACTGGAGTGGCCGCCTAAGTCGGGTAACATGCTGGATGTACCGGAGATCGACAAAGGTGGCTGGTTTAGTCTTAATGAAGCAACACAAAAAATAAACCCTTCTCAAGCCGCTTTCCTGGATCAATTGATATCAAAATTAAACCTGTTAAAATAGATAACTTCGCAGCGAATTGCCAATATAACTGGCTGCCTTGCGACGAAATCCCCCACTTTTGGGGATAGGTCTTACAGGAATTTTGAAGTTATTTTACATTTAAATTATGCGACAACTGGCGGCGATATTATTTGCGGATATGACGGGTTACACTGCAATGGTGCAGGAGAACGAGCAACTGGCCCGGCTTAAACGCAAGCGACTGAAAGAAGTACTTGAATCCACAATCAGCCGGTACAACGGTAAAGTATTGCAGTACTATGGCGACGGCTCGCTAAGTATTTTTAACAGTGCTATCGATAGCGTGCATTGCGCCATCGACATCCAACAGCAGTTACAGGAAGAGCCAACCGTTGCATTGCGAATGGGCATCCACACAGGGGATATCACCATTGAAGACGAAGCCATTTATGGCGATGGAGTTAACCTTGCTTCCCGCATTGAATCTTTGGCAGTACCTGGCGGTATTTTTATTTCGGAAAAAGTTCATGACGAGATCAGGAACCAGGATAATATCAGCACCCGTGAAATGGGATATTTTGAATTGAAGAATATTAAACTGCCGGTACGCATTTTTGCCATCGCCAACCAGGGTATCACAGTGCCGGGCCGGGATGAATTGAGGGGGAAAACCAAGCAGACCAATAATCGCCTCGCCGTGTTGCCTTTTGTAAACATGAGCGCTGATCCCGATAATGAATATTTTAGCGATGGTATTACAGAAGAATTATTAAATGCACTTACGAGGGTAGACGGCTTGCAGGTGACTTCCCGTACTTCTGTGTTTGCTTTTAAAGGCAAAAATACCGACATCCGTGATATTGCCATCCAGTTAAATGTAGACAGAGTGTTGGAAGGCAGCGTACGTAAATCGGGCAACCGGGTACGCATAACCGCACAGTTGATCAATGCTGCAGATGGCTATCATATCTGGAGTGAAAATTATGATCGGGACCTCATAGATATTTTTGAAGTGCAGGATGAGATCAGTGGAATTATAGCTAACAAACTGCGGGAAAATCTTTCGCCGGCGGAGCAACCCAGCCACCTGGTGAAATCCCCTACTAAAAACGTAACGGCTTACACCTATTATTTAAAAGGATTGCATTTCTGGAATAAGTTAACGCCTGGCGATAGTCGCATTGCTATTGAATGTTATGAGCAAGCCATAGCCCTGGAACCTGGGTATGCACAAGCGTATGCAATGTGTGCTGCAGCCTACAGTTTCCTTGGCTCTTCGGGCCAAATGATGCCGAGTAAAGCATTTGAAATTGTGCACCGCTATGCTGACAAAGCTCTGGAATTAGACAACGGAATTGCCGGGGGCCATATTGCAAAAGCAAGCGCTTACCTGTTTTATGAATGGAAATGGAAAGATGCATTCAATGCGTTAAAAAGAGGCATCCAGTTAAACCATGGAGCTATTGAAGCCTATGAGTTACTCGCCTTCTATTATATTTTGATGGGCGAAAAAAACCAGGCCGTGCAGGTGATGGAGGAAGCGGAAAAACTCGACCCATTGTCCTCGATTATTGCACAGTCGCTGGGAAACATTTATGTGTTCGCCGAGCGCTTTGATGATGCCATTTCGCAGGCCGATAAATTATTGCAGATCGATCCTACCATGCGTATTTGTATTGAAATGAAAGGATGGGCTGTTGGCATGAAAGGCGATTGGGAAAAGGCGTTGGTCTTGTTTAAAGAAGTGCATCGTCTTACGAATCATCCTTTGAAAGGATTGATGGGCGTTGGATTTACTTATGGAAAACTGGGTCAAAAAGAAAAGGCGATGGAATGTATCCGTAAAATGGAACAACGCCAGCGGGAGGAGCCGGAGTCTGTAGTAGATGCAGACCTTGCCTCTATGTGGTATGGGCTGGGCGACCTGGATAAAACCTTTTATCACCTCAATCAATGTATTGACAAAAGAATGGGGCCCGTTACCTATTTTTTAGAATACCCGGTTTTTAAAGGGATCAAGAAAGATCCCCGGTATATCGAGTTATTGAAGCGGCAAGGCTTTACTGAAGAATTAATAAAATCAGTGTTACAATAATCTTTTTTCAACACAAATTTAAATATTGGCCGGATTGAACTCACTTTATCTGGTTGAAAAACAAACGGCTTACATAGATCAAAGAATATGAAAGGGAAAAGATTATGCATATCGCAAAACCTTCTCCCTACTGTGTTAATCCAAGCTAACATTTCTTCACAAGAATGATCAGGCGCTTTGAAATTGCCGGGACCATATTGGTTCAATTGGTAGTTCCCAAACACATGCACTGTTTGTAAACCATTGGCTGCAAAAAATTCTTCGAGGCCGGCCTAATTTTTATTTTAAGGTGTTAAGATCCACAAACACCTATTCTGAAAATAATGATTATAAATAAACTCCTTGCAGATTTAAATTCAACATTGTATTTTGTTGGAAAGATTATTAGATACACTTCTTACGGTATTAGCCCGGTATATTTATTCAGCCCGTTTTTAGCATTATTAGTTGTATCCGGCATTCCCGTAAATGCATTCATTGATTTTTTTATATTTTATCCTTTATCAAAATATTTAACCCCCAAATGAATAAAACTCAAACTGCTACATTATGGGAAAATGATGTGTATGGAGCGCCCGTTTTGAATGTACATCCCAGGGGCAACGGCGTATTTGTTATCAGCGATCTGCACCTTGCAGCCGGTTTAAATACCTGCAACAATTTTGAGGGCACAGAGAACTTTTTTGCTGATGATTCTTTTGTGCGATTTCTTGATCATCTTCAAAGCAATTGTATCCGCGACAGCAGTGCTGTACTTATCATCAATGGCGATTTTATAGATTTTCTGCGCATCACAAACATCCCCGTCTCTGACGAAGATTTTGAAACATGGCACCAAATATTACAGCCGGTTGGTATTAATAAGCCTATTGATGAACTAAAAGAAAGTATTACTAAGAAGGAAATAAAATACGGCCTCAAAACGCACCATTTTAAATCAGTTTGGAAGCTTCATGCCTGCATAAAAGGACATACAAAATTATTTACCCGGCTTGCAAAGTGGATTAGTGATGGGAACGAATTGATCATCACAAAGGGTAATCACGATCTCGAATGGTATTGGCCCGAAGTTCGAAATTCGTTTCAATACTGGCTGGGAAATAGTATTGCGCAAAAACAAGGGGATGATGTTGAAAAAATTATTTCAGAAACAATTAAACCCAATGTTTTATTTGTAGATGATACGCTGATCATTGATAATAAAATTTATATAGAGCATGGCCATCGTTACGAAAATACAACCAATGTAAAAGGCGATCCATTGATCGATAATAAGCAGGAACTTAACCTTCCCTTCGGCTCATTTTTCAATCGTTATTTGATCAATCGTGTTGAGTTATTGTACCCTTATCTTGACAACGTGCGGCCCACACAAAACATACTGCTGGTGCTTTTCAGGGAACGGTTTCCTTTCGCTATTAAAATGCTGTTCCGCTATTTATGGCTTATGTGCCTTCTAATACAAAAAAGGATTTTTTGGCAAACGCTTAAATATTTTTTCACGTTTTTTTTGATCATCGTCGTTCCCGTTGCCATAACCGCTTTCGCCATATTCCACGACTGGACATCTTCGGAAGCAACCACCAAAAAATCTTTCGCGAGCGAGCAGGCGCTTTCAATAGTTAAAAACCTCGGCTTCCTTTTTCTTTCTTACCTGTTTGGCAGGATCATGGCCCTTGTAAAACTTAAGAGCCCGTACAGTTTCTCCCCACATGCACAGGATATTTTTTACAAAAACGAAGCGCTCGAGATTGTTACTTTCGGCCATTCACATAATCCCGAGCAGGTGAATAATTTAACCAGCTGGTATTTTAACACTGGCACCTGGATCCCTATTTACGAAAGCTCTTCCACCGAGGTGCGTATGGATAAAACTTATACATTTTTGCAGATCAATCGTGACGATGAGGGAAATTTTAAAGCCTTACCCTTGCAGCGATGGAATGACGATGCGCTACGGGATGATGCCCTGGTATTGAATGAGCGGAAGTAAAGTTGTTCCGCAAGCGCTCCGGCAGTAAATTAAAAATAGACACAGTTCCAATAATACTGATTCCTTGACAATGGTATATGATCGAATAAATCTGTTCTTACTGTTTATCAAATTCCGTTTTACACGACTATAGTTCAGTTGCACTCATAAAACAGTTTCTATGTCAAATATATCGCAAGAGCTAACCCTACAGGAGGTACGCCTGAGAACACTGCTCCGTTTTTTCTTTTTCTTTTACATTGGCGCTATGCTGCTGTACCTGCTGCCGGCCATTACATTTATCCCTGGCTTTTTAAAGCCGTACCCATTTATTAATGATGGCGCTTTTGCCAATAATTCAACCATTAAAATGGGTTTGTTTGCAGCGCTTTGCCTGATCGGCGCAGCAGATGTGCGGCGCTACCTTGTGGCCGTAGAAGCTATTTTGGTAGTGATGGGTCTTGCGGTGGTATCCGGGTTATTACTGACTTTTTTTGCTCAAAATAATTATGTGATGGAAACGGGTTTTGGCAAGCTCAGCATAAGGAGAATGGTGTTGATGTCTACCATCTTTGATACACTGGTTAATATTCTTTTCATCGCTTTCTATATCCAGGCGCAAAAGGCAAGGTACAAGCTTCTTTATTTTAGCCCACTACAGTTTCGTACACTCACAGCGCTTGCAGAAGTGGTGATTGAAGGCGATGGTGAAATTTTGAAACCAATTGATATTGCGCATAATGTAGACAGGTACATGTCGTCATTTAAGGGCAAAACAAAATTCATAACAAAGCTTGCATTAACCGGTATCGAGCTCTATCCTTTAATTTTTCTGAAGCCTCCTACAAGCTACATGCGGTCAGATGCTCGCAAAGCTTTTTTAATGCGGCATTTCTACCAGAATGTTTCGCTTAAGTTAGCGCCACCTTTTATACGCATGCTGGTACAGGCCGCTATACGGCTGGGCAAGCAGCTTTGTTTCATGGGCTATTATAATGATGAACGTGTATTTGATTCTGTTGGCTACAAACCTTTTTCAAAACGTGCTGATACGCCGGATCGCATGGCCAAATTTCCATTGAGGCCACGCAAGCATTTAGCAGTGCTGAAAGAAATTGATATCAATACAGATGAGCTAACAGCAGATGTTGTGATTGTTGGATCAGGTCCGGGTGCTTCAGTACTCGCAAAAGGCTTGATTGAAAAAGGTCGTACCGTACTAATGATCGAGCGTGGAGATTATACAGATCCGTCGCAGTTTAATGAAGACGAAATAGATATGGTATCAAAACTATATGCTGATGGGGCTCTGCAACTGGCCAGCGATTTCCAGTTCCAGGTAATACAGGGAAGTTGCGTGGGCGGCTCCAGTGTAGTAAATAATGCTGTATGCTTTGACACGCCAAATAATGTGCTCGATAGATGGAATGATTTGAATGGCCTTAACGCCGGTTTGGATCTTGATCGCTATAAACTATCCAATCAAAAAATAAACCAGCAGATCGGTATAAGAAAAATGACGGACCAGGATTTTCTTAACCCGGGAGGAAATAAATTCCTGGAAGGCTGTGCTAATATGGGGCTCATCAACACATCCAATATCGCCAGCGCAGTATCAGCAAATATTGCCGGCACCACAGAGTCTGGCGGAATCGACGGTTGCGTGGGATGCGGTTATTGCAATATGGGCTGCGCTTTTGGAAAAAAACTTTCCATGCTCGATACCGTGTTGCCGGAGATACAACTAAAGCATGGCCCCGAAGCATTAAAGATCATAGCAGGTTGTGAGGTAACCAATTTAAATTCCAAAGGCGGAAGAATAAATTCGCTCACAGCCAGGTTTGAAAATGGACGAAAAATAAAAGTGAAAGCAAACACTTTCGTGGTGTCTGCAGGCGCTGTCTCTTCAAGTATTTTGTTGCAACGGTCAGGCATAGCGGTAGGTAAGGCGGGCAAAAATCTTTCATTCAATATCGGCTCGCCAATGAATGCTCTTTTCCCGGAAAAAATCAATGCTTATGAAGGCTTGCAGATATCCCATTACCTGCAAATGAAACCCGACCGGGGTTATATTTTTGAAACATGGTTTAACCCGCCAATGTTCCAAAGCACGGTGATGCCGGGATGGTGGGATGACCATTTTAAAAATATGCATCGCTATAACCGTTTTGCCTGCACCGGTGTGCTAGTTGGCAGCGAATCAAATGCCGAAGTCCGTATTGCTGGTTTAACAAAAAGAGAGATTCGATATACACCTACAAAAAAAGATTTTGATACACTGCTCGATGGATTGGTATTGGCCGGCGATATTTATTTAAATGCAGGCGCCGAGCTCGTTATGCCGAATACATTTTCTTATTATGAATTCAAGAACAGCATAGAGTTAAAAAGATTAAAGGACCTCGTAAAAGACAACAGCGATATTACCCTCGGAACCGGTCATCCGCAAGGTGGCAATGTAATGAGCGCAACAAAATCAAAAGGTGTAATTGATCCTGAGTTTAAAGTGTATGGTTACGAAAACCTGTTTGTATGCGATGCAAGTGTTTTCCCTTCGAGCCTTGGTGTAAACCCACAGGTAAGTGTAATGACGATGGCTGATTATGCAGTGCCTTTTATAGCGGCAAGCAGGTAAGTTGATGACAAATAATCAATATGGTTTAGTGAGAAATTTATTTGTTTACAAACATTTGTTTTTCAATTAAGCATCGTTGTGTCACTCACTTGTACATTTTCAGCAATGGGCAGCAACGAATTCAAACCAACCGTTCGATATAAATAACAACGTCCAACTTCATCAAACATCATACATCAGACATCAGACATCCTTTCACACATCATACATTAAATTATGCAAGATATTTTAGGCACAGGAAATACAATCATTGGGTACCTGGTTGTACTATTTATTTACCTGCTAATGTTCCTCTTCATCAGGTATCCCAAACCTGTAGTGGAATTAAACTACCGGCGCAATTTTTATTTTCTTGCCATAGTATGGGCGCTGCTGATGTTTAGCGGAAACTATCTTTTTTACCGTTTGGGTGTAATGAGTTTTTTGCCCTGGCTAAACAATTTTATTCATTGCTCTTTATGGATAGGCATCTGCCTCACATGGCTTTATTATGCAAGCAATCATCGTCCGGTATGGGAACTCTTTATACATTTTTCTTTCACCAGCTTTATTATTAAGATGGCAGAAAATAAAATATTAGGAACCTGGAATATGGATTCGTTCCTTGGAATTAATAGCCCTTATGCCTATATCATTGCAATGAGCCTTGTGGATGGGTTTTATCCCATTATTTCAAAATGGCTGTTAAAATTTTTTGCGGGCAAAGGTAAATTCGGCTTGTATTTAGAAACCTAAAAAAACGCATTTTTTTCTTGCATGATGTTTGTCATGTCATAGTGCGAAGGAAACAAAATACTCCTTCAAACAATACTATGGAAAAAATACAAAAGTTAGAATTGATGGATAAGATCCTGAGAGAGCTGGAAGACCTGCAAAACAGCCAAACCGCTGTTTTAAAAAAAGTAGCTCAAATTGAAGCTGACAATATTAACCTTGGTGTAGGTTTACTGGAAAAAAAATTGCCTGATCTGCACGAGGAAGTAGATGCAGGAGTAGTAATTGTTACTGAATTATTGCAGGAGTTCCAGGAGCATAGGGACAAGTTTTTCGTTGATAACAAATTGGCTGCGCTGTTGGATCCCACAGCCTAATAGTGGACATCATAAAAATGATTGGGTATAATATTGCTCAATCATTTTTATTTTCCATTAAGGGGAATAGGGAAGCTAAAACGGTTTAAATTAATTTGTTAATTCGTAGCCGGTCAAATTGGCGACAACTACCGTCACGGCGCTGGCCATATCAGACGCCCTCAATATCGCGGCATTGACAACTTTATAAAGCTTTGGTAAATGCCATACCTCTCGATCTTTCTACAAAAAAATTTCTAATTTTTTACGGTAAATGCCGGCATTGTTTAGATGCTGATTAAAAATCCATGCTGAAGCCGGGCTGGGTTCATCGATCAATAAGCGCAGCATTAGCAGGAGTTATTGAAGCAGCCTAATGCGATTGGCTTTAGGCATAACTATTTTAGCAAACATGATTGTCAAAGGCCACGCATTTGCAGGATATCTTAAATGCCTATGGGCGGTTATCATTAGCAAAAATTATCAATTTTTTTACATTAAAATAATTGGCCTTCCTTAAACCTTTGCGGATGGTCATGTTCCAAAGAAAAAATCGTAATTATATGAAAAAGTACTTTTGGAAACTGAGCCTGATAGCAGCCATCGCTTTTGCATTTACCAGTTGTGCACCAAGGGCCGTAGTTGTGAGGCCTGTAGAGCCTGTTATGGTTCGCCCCGGCGCTCCTGGCCCCGGTCATGTATGGGTAGGTGGCGAATGGTATTTGCGGGGTAATCAATATAATTACCGGCAAGGCTATTGGGCCACACCCCGGCACGGTCGTACACACTGGGTACCCGGTCATTGGAAAAATAACAGGCATGGTTCACGTTGGGTTCCTGGTTATTGGAGATAGGGGTAGTGCATATTTCTCCTAAATTATTTTTAACCAGGGCGCTTCGATAATAGCATTGGCATACTTGATTTGATATTAATCAGGTATGCCTTTTTATTGCCTATGCGAGTTAGACTAATAAGGGAAAAGATGCCCAAAGCTGTTATCAGTTGCCGCTTTCTTCCTTTTGCCATATTTTATATTTAATCGAACGGCCTTCTGATTTATCAATTATTCACTGGCATTTCAGTTAATATAATTACACCAAATTTCGGGGCTTGCCGATGTGGTAGTATTTAAAAATTGTCAGCCCATAACACCGCTAAATTATAAGTTCGTATTCGTTGTATTGCCCGGCATCATATATTGGCTGAACAGCGGCCGGTTAGTAATCAAAAAGTTGGGCATATAATTCTGTGCCGTGCCACGTTGCCAAAAGCGATTAGTAATCATTATCCAGCAATCATTTCAACAAAGCCTTAAAAGTCAGCCTTTAATCCTGAGCACTTCTGCTGTCTAAGTGGCACCATAATTGGATTTATTACAGTAAATATAAATCATGAAAATTTTTGGAATAATCCTAATCGTAGCTGGCGTTTTAATGTTGGTATTTAAAGGTTTGTAACTATTCAGTTCCAAAAGTAGCGATTAGATGCAAAGCGTTGAGAACGTTATTACCATTTTTGATAGCGGTATCAATAACAGATCTAAGGATGGCGAACAGATTAGCAGTTTCGAGTGTCTTA
>JBDSAP010000359.1:0-17678 GCA_039922055.1 Ferruginibacter sp. | reverse complement strand
GCAGTGCGTGAAATAAACAAACTGGAGGAAAAGTATTTTACCCCCTTGCTCCAAAAAGAAAAAGGTGGCAGGTCTTTTTATTATTACTGGAACGATGAGAATATTGATAGTGTTGTAACTGAGAGCGGTAAAGAGTTAAAAGCCTTTGTAGGTTTTTTACATGAAACAAGCAATAGTAAAAAGGTTAAAAACCCCGCCTTGTTTGAAATAGCTGCGGCATATTGCGCTTATATGATGAACGATCTTTCAACTGCAAAAAAATATCTTGCAGCGGCTGATAAAATGAGCCTGACCCCGAAATTAAAAGATCAGTGGATGCTTACTAATATTCTTGTTACCATCAATGAAAAACAAAATATAGATGCGGCATTTGAGCAACAACTATTGCCATCATTGCAATGGCTGCAGCAAAAAGCGAAGAGTGAAAAGCCTGAACCTACACAATTTTACGACATCGCCCAATGGAAGAAAGTGTATCGTGACCTGTTGAGTGAGATACTTGCCAAGCGTTATCATAAACAAGGTGATTTGTACAAAGAAGCGCTTTGCATTGGGGCTGCTGATGCGGTAGTTTCTCCTGAATTGAATTATGGTTTTGAAAGAGGTATAGACTTTATGCGCAATAATTTGAGCAGTAAAGATGTGGAGCAGCTTTATTCATTTCTCACGAATAAACAATTGGACCAATTTGGTAATTTCCTTGTAAAAAATAATTCTATCAAACAGTCCATTGTTTCTGAGTTTGCCGGAACCGCTTATTTAAGAGAATATGATTATGCAAATGCAATCGGCTGGTATAAAAAAACTGCGGATAAAAAAACGATGGAGCTTATCACCAATCCGTTTGCTGATCTTCTTTATGACCAGGAAGAACAACTGCCTGCTGAAAAAGGTTTTAGCACCAACAAGATGGCCTTCGCACAAACAATGCTGCAATTACAAAAGCTTGTGGAAACTGATAAAGCGAATGCAGGCAAACATTATTATAAGATGGCAACAGGTCTTTATAATATGACTTATTACGGTCATGCCTGGGGGCTTGTACAATATAGCCGTAGCGGCAGTGATGGATATGCTATTCCGAAAGATGCCACGCCGTTTCAAAAAGAATATTATGGATGTTATTCGGCGCTTGGCTATTTTGAAAAAGCAATGAACGCTTCTACCGATAAAAGCTTTAAAGCACGTTGTCTATTCATGATGGCGAAGTGCAGTCAAAAGCAGTTACAGCGACCGCAGTATAGCGAGTACCCTAGTAATTGGGACCAGATGGAAGTGGCAGAGAAAGCCTATTGGCTGAAGTTTAAATACAATAAATATTTTCCCCAGTTGGTAAAGGAGTATGGTGCAACGCCATTTTATAAACAGGCATATAATAGCTGCAGTTACCTTAGGGATTTCGTGGAGCGGAAATGAGTGGCGGTGAATGGCAATTGTCAATTAAGGTAGTTGTATTAAGCCCTGGCATACTTTCACGCAAAGGCGCAAAGCAATACAAGTAAGGCGCAAAGAAGAACAACATGTCTTTGCAACTTTGCTCCTTTTCTTTCTTTGCCTGAAAAGCTATTTAATAATTCAGTTCACGTGGTGTTTTGCAGCGGCATTTTTAAATGTTGCCCATTGCTGAAAATGTACAAGGGACACAACAATGCCTAATTAAAATACAAATGTTTGCAACCAACAATTATATCATATAGAACGACCTGTGCCCACAGTTTTCAATGCCAATCCTATTGCCTATCGATGTTGAATACGCAATGAACCTGCAGTGCTCAATTTGAGTGTTTGATATCTTTTTACTTTTAGGATTTAGACGTTGACCAAAGTTTCACCTGTACAGGAGTGCGACGCAGCAATGTCGCTATGAAATACAAATGTTCGTTATCAAAAATTTTCAAGTACTCACTCTTAATTTATCACTTATCAATTAGCCGTTAACTTTGCAGGCATGAAAGATCAACCCATTATATTATTTGATGGCGTATGCAATTTGTGTAACGGCGCTGTGAATTTTGTAATTAAAAAGGACAAAAAATCGCGGCTAAAATTGGGTGCCATACAAAGCGAACAAGGGCAGGATCTTTTAAAAAACTACGGGCTATCCACTTCAGAAATGAACACATTTATATTTATAGAAAATGAAAAGGCATATACACGGTCTATTGCCGCATTGAAGGTGTCCAAATATCTTGGCGGGTTGTGGCCCATGTTTTATGGCTTTATTATTGTACCGAAATTTATCAGGGACGGTATCTACAATTGGATAGCAAAAAACCGGTATAACTGGTTTGGCCGAAAAGATCAATGCATGATGCCAACTCCCGAAGTAAGACAAAGATTTTTATAAATAAAATAGTGCCGCGTTAATTTGACTTATTCTATTACACGAATTGGATGCACGAATTACACGAATTAAGAAAAAACCACTGTATTAATTCGTGTAATAAAATAAATCACACGCCATTTCATTGTTAACACAGCACTATTAAGTAAAATAAAAAATATGGCAAAGAAAACACTGGTAATTGGCGCATCAGAAAATCCTGGCCGTTATAGCCATCTTGCCGTGCGATCACTAAATGCACACCAACATCCAGTAGTGGCAATAGGGCTTAGAAAAGGTAAGATCGGCACAACAGAAATTGAAACAGAAAAAAAGGCTTTCAAAGATGTTGATACGGTTACATTATACCTCAACCCCTTGCGGCAAAAAGAATACTACGATTATATTTTATCGCTTAATCCCAAACGCATCATATTTAACCCCGGTACCGAGAATGATGAACTGGCCGCCATGGCCGAACAAAAAAATATACAACCTGTGGAAGCCTGTACATTGGTGATGCTAAGTACGGCGCAATATTAACTACCAAGCGGATGTAGAAACTTTTCTATTCTTCAACTTTTCCTCCATTTCTTAGGCAGTGTATATAATATTTCCCTGCGTTCGCCGTTTATTAAAACAATACTGGCGAATCCTTTTTTTCAATAGTATCCATTATCCTAAATCTCTACCACATGAAACACCTTAAAATCACCGTGTGCCTGGCACTGCTTTCCCTTTACGCAGTTACCATTCACGCACAAAGCAAACCGGCCTCCAGGTCATCAGTGTTTGCAAATTTTCCCAACAGCAGTACCATTACCAAAGCTCAGCTCACCGGCGTATTCAGTTATGCGCAGGGCGAAAACATTTCCTTAGCATTTGCAAATAACTTTACGTTATCCGGCACCGTTACAAGCAATATTTCAAAGTACAGCAACCTGCAAACCATTGTAATAAAATTACCTGCTTTTAACAATGCGTTATTTTCCTTATCAAAGCAAACAGAAAATAACATCACGACTTATGTAGGTCGTATTTTCAACCCGGCAAACGCGATAGGTTTCGAATTAAAAAGAAGCCCCAATGGCGATTATCAACTTATTAAATTCGATGCCCAAAATATTTTAACCGATTGCATCCAGTAAAAAACTGGCGGCAAGCACATGACCCAATCCTTATTTAAAACTTACCTGCTTACCCAGGTTTAAAATCCACCCTAATGAAAAAGCTATACGCACCCTTACTGCTGTTATTGGCATTGTTCGTTTCCTTTAATATTTACAGCGCTCCCAATCTAAACAGTTTGCCTTCAGCCACAGCGACGATATACCTTGATTTTGACGGGCAAATCGTAAACAGCGCCTATTGGAATGGCGGCAGCGCACTCGACTGTGCTCCCTCAGGTTTTACAGATGCACAGATCACCGAAGTATTTAATCGTGTTGCTGAAGATTACCGGCCCTTCGATATCAATATCACCACAAGTCTTGCAAAATATACGGCAGCGCCTTTATCACGCAGGATGAGAGTAATAATTACCCCTACCAGTTATTGGTTTACCAATGTAGGCGGCGTATCACTTACCGGTTCTTTTAAATGGGGAGATGATACACCTGCCTTTGTTTTCTGTGACAGGCTGGGACCAAATAGTCCAAAGATGGTAGCTGAGTGCTGCTCTCACGAAAGCGGCCACACGTTGGGCCTATCACACCAGTCAAAGTATGATGGCACCTGCAATTTAACAGCAACCTACAATGACGGTACTGGCTCAGGCGTAATTGCATGGGCGCCTATCATGGGCAACAGTTACTATAGAAATATGAGCGGCTGGAACAATGGCCCTACACCTTATGGTTGTGCAAATACACAGGACAATCTTTCCACTATTACAACGCAAAATGGTTTCTCTTTCAGAACAGACGACTATAGCGATGATATTAATACGAATCCTGAATTATTTGTTATTGCAAATGGCGTTAAGGACGGAGTAATAACCACATCAACAGATAAGGATGCTTTCGCATTTACACTAACAAACAATTCCACTATTCATATTGATGTAAAGCCATTTAGTATAAACGCAAATTTTGATGGTGCAAATCTTGATATAAAAGTTTCAATGTACAATTCATCTAAAGTGCTTTTAAGGTCTTATGATCCCGCCACCACAATGAATGCGGAGATAGACACCTTATTAAATGCCGGCACTTATTATTTGGTAGTGGAGGGCACGGGCAATAGCAACATAGGCGATTATGGAAGCCTTGGCTCATACTCCCTTGCCGCAACTATAGGAAGCACATTACCCATTCACACAGTGACACTCGCCGGCCAGATCAATCAGAACAAACACAATCTAAACTGGAATATAGTTGCAGACGAACCCATCAAGTCAATTGAGTTAGAAACATCATCAGATGGCACTCATTTCACTAACCTGTTTGATGCTGCGATCAACTCAAAAAATTTCAACTACGCACCGTTGCGTACCAACGATCTGTACTACCGGATAAAGGTTACATCCATGTTGAGCCAGGTAGTGTATTCTAATACAGTGATGTTGAGAGGTGTGAATAAAGCAACTAAATTATTTGATGTATCTACATTTATACAATCTCAAATAACTGTAAATGCGGGCGACAATTATCAATACCAGCTAAGTGATGTGAATGGTAATATGATGGCGAGAGGTAATGGTGTCACGGGATTCAATCGCCTCGACATGGGCCGTTATCCAAGTGGTATGTACATTTTGCAAATAGTAAATAACAACGAAAAACAAATAGAAAGAATTATAAAACAGTAAGGTAGATTCATGTGTAAGTTTAAGGGCCAGCTGTAAGGGGCTGGCTCTTTTTAAGCTCCTTTGACTTCTCCAACAATCAAAAAAATTAAACGAACTAAAAATTGTAAGGTAGATTCATGTGTAAGTTTAAGGGCCAGCTGTAAGGGGCTGGCTCTTTTTAAACTCCTTCAACTTCTCCAACAATCAAAAGATTAAACGAACCAAAAATTGTAAGGTAGATTCATGTGTAAGTTTAAGGGCTAGCTGTAAGGGGCTGGCCCTTTTTATTTTTACAGAAAACAGATTAGCCCCACACGTTAGTTCAAAAAAAATCTGTTCTTTTTTGCTTTATTAGAAGACATCTTCAACCCATTATCAGGAAAAAATACTTTCTGTCCAAACAGATGTATTTCATGGCGACATCGTTGCATCGCCCTCTTGTGCTGTTATATCTTTGGGCGGCCTGCCCATTACCTTTAAGTTAAAACGCACTTATACAAAGATTGCCATTCTTGTTTCAATTAATTATTTCCTTAACTTTAGAAAACCCCTTTAATATGTTATGGAGAAAATTCAATGGCGATCCCATTCAACTACCCATCAAAACGGCGGTAGAAGAAACGATTAAAAGAGAAACAAAAGCAGGCTACCATCTCAAGGTCTGCATTGGTACAGACAGCCAGGTAAAAGGTAAGGAAACCGAGTTTGCAACAGTCATCGTTTTTTTAAGAGAAGGCCACGGAGGCTTCATGTTCATTCACAATGAAAAAACATTGCTGAAGTACAGCATCAAAGAACGCATGCTGGTAGAGGTAGCAAAAAGCATTGAAATTGCCTACGAGCTTTGCGATCTATTTACCATTTATGATGTTGACATGGAAGTGCATGCCGATATCAACACCAACCCACATTTTAAAAGTAACGAAGCATTACGGGAAGCAATGGGTTATATTCTCGGGATGGGCTTTGCATTCAAAGCAAAACCCGAAGCCTTTGCAAGTAGCAGTTGCGCGAATAAGGTGGTGAACTAGCAAGTAGTAAAAATATTAATAATAAGCTGTGCCCCGGTCCGGCCAATAAGTTTGCCCCGTAAATTCTCTTCCACTTTTATAGTTTTTCCAACACTAATAACTGTATTTACCTGCTGGTAAGTTAGCTGCTATGAGATAACTTTGCATTCAATTAAAAAAATACAAAATGAGTGAAGTAACACTAACAAAAGGGCAAATACATACCAACAAAGGTGTGCTAACATTTGAACTATACGATGATGATGCGCCGATTGCAGTAGCCAATTTTAAAAAACTGATATCGCAGGGATTTTATGATGGTTTAAGTTTTCACCGGGTGATCCCAAATTTTATGGTGCAGGGTGGATGCCCCAATGGTACAGGCGCAGGCGGACCAGGTTATACTATTCAGTGCGAAACCAAGGGAAGCAAACAAATTCATGATCGTGGTGTAATATCCATGGCGCACCGCGGACCAAATACCGGTGGATCGCAATTTTTCATTTGTCACAATCGCTCCAATACAAAACATTTAGATGGCGTGCATACATGCTTTGGAAAAATTATAGATGGCCTCGATGTTTTAGATGAGATCAGCGGTGGTGATATTATGCAAAAAGTAGTATTACTTCCTTAATAATTCTTTGATAAAAAAATCAGTCATCCGCCACCCAAAAAGATGGCGGATGATTTGCTTTATACAGAACCTGGATTGGATCTTCCCTCTTCGTAAATATTAGTTTTGTCACAATGAAATGCTTCTTTTTTCTTATCATTTTCTGCCCACTCTTTTCTGTAGGCCAGGTTACTCTTGCGGATAGTATCATTCAAATAAATTCTCTACAGGAAACAGTTGCATTCCTCTCAAAAGATGAATTACAGGGCAGGCTAACAGGGAGCGAAGGAGCAATCACCGCGGCAAATTATATCGCCGAAAAATTTAAAGCAGCAGGATTGAATCCCGTAGCTGGCAGAGAAAATTATTTTGATTCATTTACCGTAAAGCAGCTTGGTAAAAAGATCATAGGCTTAAATGTAATTGCTTCATTGCCGGGTAACCCCGGCAATGATACTACCGTAATTTTTTCAGCGCACTATGACCATATCGGCAAGGGAAACGACCTGGAGTATAACAAAGATTACCGGGCCGATGATGATATTTACAATGGCGCTAACGACAATGCGACAGGTGTTGCCGCATTACTCGAACTTGCTAAATATTACAGCGTTCAAAAAAACAACCGCTATCGGTTATTGTTTATTGCCTTTGCGGGTGAAGAGATGGGCTTACTTGGTTCGGAAGCTTACGTAAAAAAAATAAAGCCATCGTTGGTAAAAGCTGTCATCAACCTGGAGATGCTAGGAAGGCCTGCACATAATAATTGTTATATCATTTCCATAGGCAACAGCAGGTTGATCAAGATATTAAATAGCAGCCTTGACAAAGAAAAATCTACTGATGAAAAATTTTTCGGAAGCGATCCATACTACGATGAAAACCTTAGCCAGCGCAGCGATCATTATCCATTTGCAAGAAGGATAAAAAATGCTTTTACCATCATGGCCAGTTCACCCACTGATGAATTTTACCATTCAGTAGATGATGAATACAACACGATCGATTTTGATTTTGTATTAAAAGCAACAAGAAACATTGCTTTAGCTGCGGAATATTTTGTTAGGTAAGCCTTCTT
Source organism: Ferruginibacter sp. (assembly GCA_039922055.1). Classification (GTDB taxonomy): domain Bacteria; phylum Bacteroidota; class Bacteroidia; order Chitinophagales; family Chitinophagaceae; genus Ferruginibacter. The sequence goes on along the minus strand of JBDSAP010000359.1, from coordinate 9,863 downwards.
ATTCTTCCGTATTTTTTTCTTCTATCAAAGCAAGTATTTTATCCTTTCCCAATTTTTTGTTGGCGCTGGTGACAAAATGCTGGGGCAAAAATTGCCATGTTTTTCTCATTTCATTTAAAAACATTTTTACATTTTTAGCTACAACAGATTGCGTTACTTTATCAGCTTTTGTAAATACAAGTGCAAATGGGATCTCCCATTTATCAAGTTGATTCAAAAAATCAAGATCCAGTTTTTGAGGTGAATGGCGGGCATCTATCAGCACAAAAACCATTTTAAGCGTTTCTCTTTTTCGCAGGTATCCCTCTATCATTTGCTCCCATCGCCGGCGGCTGCTAATACTCACTTTTGCAAATCCATAACCCGGAAGATCCACCAAATACCATTTGATTCCATTCGCTTCGCTCCTGGTAAGCGCCCCTTCCTTTACACTCAATATTTCAAAATGATTGATCATTTGCGTTTTGCCGGGCGTACCCGAAGTTTTTGCCAGCTTATCATTATTGCAAAGCATATTGATCAGCGATGATTTGCCTACATTGCTGCGGCCAATAAACGCATATTCTTTTTTATCCGGAGGAGGGCACTTATCAATACTGGGACTGCTGATAATATATTTTGCTGACTTAATAAGCATTGCGCAAAGATAGGTAAGAGCGGTGTAGGGTTTGGAGAGTATATGTTTAGGATTTTGCGTTTATGGTTTTCTGTTGAGAGCCTTGTGTCTAGCGTGCTACAAAGTCTCTGACCTACCTTTTCTCTCTAAAGTTTGCTATTGTACAAAACATTTGATTTGACTGGAATATCTAACTCAGCAGAAAGTAACAAAAACAATAAACAACAAACAATAAACACAAAACCATACACTCCAAACCTCAGCCTCTTCTCCCGTATCTTTGCAAACGATGACGCAGTTTGAACACGATAACATAGTTCCTGTTAAAAATTCAGTGCTTTCAAAAAAGGAACAGGTGGCTGATATGTTTGATAATATCGCCTACCGCTACGATTTTTTGAACCGCTTTTTAAGCATTGGAATCGATATAACATGGCGAAAAAAAGCCATCCGCCAATTAAAGGATTTGAACCCCAAAAGCGTATTGGACGTGGCTACCGGAACCGCTGACGTAGCAATCATGACGGCACGCATTTTGCAACCACAGAAGATCGTTGGAATTGACATTAGTGAGGGAATGCTGGCCTTTGGACGTCAAAAGATAAATAAGGCCGGCCTGGAACACCTTATAGAACTGTTAAAGGGCGATAGCGAAACAATAAGCTTTCCCGATAACTCGTTTGATGCAGTAACGGTGGCGTTTGGTGTGAGGAATTTCCAGGATCTTGAAAAAGGTTTAAGCGAAATTAAAAGAGTGTTGAGGCCAGGTGGTAAATTGGTGATATTAGAATTTAGCAAACCGAAAGCCCCCGTTATAAAACAATTATACAATGTGTACATGAATGTAGTGGCGCCCAATGTGGGCAAACTTTTCTCGAAGAACCGCAATGCATATAAATATCTCGACGAATCAATTAAAAAATTTCCACAAGGCAAAAACTTTACATTTATCTTAGACAACCTGGGATACTCTAACACTTATTGTAAACCCCTGAGCTTTGGAATATGCAGCATTTATTGCGGAGTAAAATAATATTATCTATAGTAGGTTTTTTAATTTGTCCTGTTATCGCTTTTTCACAATTGCGGTATGGCGGACTCAATTTACCTGATCATGATAGCAAGCCATATCATTTTGGTATCAACCTTGGCGTAAATAAGTCTCACTTTAATTTTACGCATCATCCCCAATTCTTAAACCAGGATAGTGTGATGGTGATCGAGAGCGTTAACAGCACCGGCATTAATCTTGCCTGGCTGGTTAACTTAAATCTAAGTCCACATTTCGACCTGAGAACCTATCCCCTTAATCTAACTTTTAGCGAAAAAGCATTCGAGTACGCACTCACTTATCCCGATGTGCCGGTCGGCGAAGGGGCGCTCACTGTTAAAAAAGTGCAGTCCATTACTTTGAGTCTTCCGCTACAGGTAAAGTTTAGCAGCGACCGTATCGATAACCTAAAAGTATATACTATCGCGGGCGTAAAATTTGATTATGATATGGCGTCGAATGCCGGCAAAACCAATGCAGATGACCTTATCAAATTGAACAAGTTTGATTATAGTATCGAAGGTGGCATTGGCTTTCATATCTATTTTCCTTTCTTCGTGCTGTCTCCTGAACTAAAGGTTAACTGGGGCTTGTCTAATCTTCATAGCCGCAACCCCACATTAAAATTCTCCAACAATCTCGACCAGATTAGTGCAAGAATGATCTCGTTTTCTCTAACAGTAGAATAAATATCTTGGAAATAGAACGTAAAAAAACAGCAACAATTAAGTCGCTGTTTTTGTTAGTTTATCTTAGAATGAATTAAAAAAGCCGTTGGTCCAAACATTTGTTTTTCATAGCATCATCGTTGCATCGCCCTCTTGTACTTTATTATCGTTGGGCAACACTCAGCCATCTCACAAACCATCATTAACATCATACTAATAATCATATTCTCTTTTAAAAATATTCAGGCGGATGCCGGCTGTCACCAGGGTAGTGTTATCTTTTAGTGCAGGTTCATTGGCAACTTTAAACATGCGGGCCTGGCCATATAATTCAAAGTATAAATTTTCTCTTACCTCGTACGATACCATCAACGACCCATTAAAGCAAGTGGCTTTTCTTCCACCAGCAACATCATATCCATAGTCGCCGCCCAGGCGGTTAATCGCTGCATTATCACGAAAAATATTACCGCCATAATTCCTGTTTCTTACATCGTTGCTATCCAATCCCTGGTTGTAATAAATAATTTTACCATTGATGTACCACCTCGGCGCCGGCTGGTATCTCAATATACCAATATACTCCTGGAAATTAGCGCCAAGCGGATGTGCCAGCGGTTGGTTGTAGTGCGTATAATTGGCAACCATTGAGTAATGAGAATATGTAAAAGGCCGCACCCTGTTTGATTCAATTTGCAGATCAAGATTTGGAATAGTGAATGCATCAATATATTTCAGGCCCAATTGTAATCCCCATTTATTGGCCCACCATCCTGTGTTTGACTTAATCTGGTCTATCTTAAATTCATCCAGCAAAAACTGGCCGTAAAATTGAAGACTGTGAGCAATATTCGCTTTAAAGTCAAGACCAGCAAGCGCATTATCAGGGCTGCCAATCGTACCTTCTATATGGCGATAAAAAATAATCGGATTCACGTATTGAAATTCGAAATGGTTTTTGCGGCCAAATACAATTCCTTCAAAGAGCCCGACATTCAGCCACTTCGTTAAATTGATACTCAGGTGATGCATGGCTGCATATTTCTTGTCGAGCAATGTATCGCCTGTTTTAATAAACTGTGGCGTCAGCTCCATAAAAAGATTCTGGTAATTGAACTTCCATATCTTGGTATTCAATTTTAGGAACAAATAACTATTTCCCCAGTCGCTTAAGAACAGGCTGCGGTTACCATTTCCGATAAAATTTTTATCATAACCGAATTGCACATCAATATATTTTGCGGCATTAAAAGTGATATATCCCCTGCCGTCAAAATAATCCACGCCAGTATTTTTAAACTTTTTATAAAACCCATTGCCAGGCACCGCATTAAAATCGTTTACCCTTTGCTGAAAGTAGCCAGGCCCTCTCTCCTGGTTATCGGTAATGCTCGTAAAAAATCCGATCTTCTTCGAGATCATACCTCTAAGATTAACGCCCCGGGTATTAACAAACATCGTTGCATCGTTACCCCGCTCTTTTCCAACATGCAATTGAAGGATAGGATTGATAGCAAGAAAAAAATCTTTTGTATTTACTTCAACCAGGTTGGCCTTTGTTTTATAAAACGATTTAAGAATGGGCTGCTTGCTGATAAACCTTTCTTTTGAACCAGTTACCCACTCGGTATTATTCATTAAAAAGCTGTTGAGATTATACCGGTCAATATTGGTGAGCTTCGGATATCCGGTTGCCCCATTTAGCCCATCGGCGCTCATATTGTCACCATTCATTTTTGCAATGCTGTCAATGTATTCGGCCTCTGCAACAATATACTTTCGGTTAAAAGGCTTTAAGGTGGAATAGTTAAGATCCGTATTGGTTTGCTGCTTTATTTCAAGGCGATCTATAAAATGATAGCCTTTGTCGCCCTGGGGTAAATAAGTGGATTGGGCTACCGCGAAAAACGGGCAAATAAAAACAAGTAGTTTGGTAAAGCTTTTAATAATTTGCATCGTATTTATTTGATGAACTAAAATATTTTTTATTTTCAAGATATGCAAAAGTACCTTTTTAAAAATATACAGGTTGTAAATGAAGGATCGATACAAAACGCTGATGTATTAATAAGCGGCAATCGAATAGAAAAGATCGCTGCAAAGGTTGAGCCAAAAGAAAAGGTAATAGAGATCAATGGCGAAGGCAAACATTTGCTGCCGGGAGTAATTGATGACCAGGTTCATTTCAGAGAACCGGGCCTTACACATAAAGCATCTATTTATACAGAAAGCAAAGCCGCTGTAGCTGGCGGTGTTACCAGCTTTATGGAAATGCCCAACACCATTCCAAATGCTTTGACACTCGATCTGTTGGAATATAAATACAAAATTGCTGCGCAAACTTCACTGGCAAACTATTCATTTTTTATGGGCGTCAGCAACACCAATGCTGAAGAAGTTTTAAAAGTAAATCATCACCGTGAAAATATTTGTGGGGTAAAGATATTTATGGGCGCCAGCACCGGCAATATGCTGGTAGATAATTTTGTAACGCTTGAAAAAATATTCAGTGAATCTGCGCTGCTCATCGCCACTCACTGTGAAGATGAAACGATCATTCGCACCAACTACGAACGGCTAAAAAAAGAAAAGGGAATTCTATCCGCGGCAGATCATCCATTGATCAGGGACGAAAATGCATGTTTTGAATCTTCGCTGTCTGCCATCCAGATCGCAAAAAAATATAACACCCGCCTGCACATTCTTCACATCAGCACAGAAAAAGAATTGGCGCTCTTCAGCAATATGCTGCCATTAAAAGATAAAAGGATCACTTCAGAAGTGTGTGTGCATCACTTACATTTTACCGCAGACGATTACGAACAGTTGGGCTATAAAATAAAATGTAATCCTGCTATAAAAGCACCGCATAATAAAACGGCTTTATGGAATGCTTTACTCGATGACCGCCTCGATGTAATTGCAACGGATCATGCGCCTCATTTATTGAGTGAAAAGGAAGGAGATTATGAGCATGCACATGCAGGACTTCCGCTTGTGCAACATCCTTTATTGCTAATGCTTCATTATTATAAGCAGGGCAAGATCACCCTGGAAAAGATAGTGGAGAAAATGAGCCATGCGGTAGCTGAATGTTTTCGAATAAAAGAACGGGGATACATTCGTGAAGGATATTATGCTGACCTGGTGGTAGCTGATCTAAATGCAACTACCATTGTGAGTAAAGAAAATATCTTATACAAATGTGGCTGGAGCCCGTTAGAAGGTTTCCATTTTCCTGCTATTATTGATAAAACATTTGTAAACGGGAACCTGATGTATGGAAACGGTAAGTGGGATGAATCTGTTAAGGGAGAAAGAATGAAATTCAAGCCCCTCTAACTCCCCAAAAGGTGAGGACAAGATCAAGGGTTCGTTTTTTAGAAATAATATTTTATCCAACACCCCGAATAACAATGACACAAAACCATGAATAATATATTACACTTCGAAATTTAAAGGTTCCAAAAGCCTCCCCTTTGGACAATGTCATTTAGGTAAGAGTGGGGACGAGATCAAGCCTATTTGCTTTTTAGAATTAATATTTTATCCAACATCCCGAATAACAATGACGCAAACCCATGAATAATATATTACACTTCGAAATTTAAGGTTCCAAAAGCCTCCCTTTTGGGGGAGGTTTGGAGGGGGCCTCCTTTTTTTATGGAAATTGATAAAACCACACTAACCGATCTTGCCATACTTACAGACGATGAGTTCTCTGTATTTAATAAACTTAACTTCTGCCGTACAATCGGCGGCAGGGAAAAATTGCATGAAAATTTCCTGGATCCTTTGCATAGCATTGAAGCAATCGAAGGCATACAAAAAACCTTGCAAACCATCCTGCAAAATCTTCAACACTGGCCGGCGCAGATCAGTAATGGTTCTATCATGATGATCGAAAAATTTTATCTTACCACTATAGATGATATTCCGGTTAACCCCTCAAAAATTAATGCATACAGTTACAAAATTTTTCATCGGCCTGATTATTCGTTGGTAGAATATTCTGTTGGGCATGCATTTGATTTTATAAAAGGAATGCAATTGCTGATCGGCCGTTTTTTAACAAAAGACAGCCCGATACCACTTCAAAAGATTTTGTTATCAGCAAAGGAGATCATTAACAGGGAGCAATTTAAAGTGGTTGAGAACAACAACGCCGCGGGCAATCTCACCATTATACAGCTATTGCAATTAGGAAGATTTTTGCGCTACCATTACAAGAGAAGTATGCTTGATCTGCTTGATATTTATTTCCAATTGGATGCGTGGTACGGAATGGCGGTTGCAGTGAAGGAGCATGGACTTCATTTCCCTGATTTTATCGCTGGCGATCAGCCGGTATTGCAAGCAAATGGCCTGTATCATTTATTATTAAAGGCGCCGGTGAGTTATGATATTGTACTGCACCAGGACTGTAATTTTATGTTTTTAACAGGCGCAAATATGGCTGGCAAAAGCACATTCATAAAATCAGTAGGCGCAGCGGTTTTTTTGGCGCATATTGGTATGGGTGTTCCTGCAAAAGCCCTGCAACTCAGTTTGTTTGACGGGCTTCTTAGTAATATCAACGTAGCGGATAATATTTCAAAAGGAGAAAGCTATTTCTACAACGAGGTACAACGTATAAAAGCAACGGTTAATAAAGTGTCGGACGGAAGGAAATGGATGATATTAATTGACGAACTCTTTAAAGGCACTAACGTGGAAGATGCAATGAAGTGTTCTTCTGCCGTAATTGAAGGTTTGTTGAAAATAAAAAACTCACTTTTTATTTTATCCACCCACTTGTACGAGATCGGTGAAGCGCTTAAGAGATACCCAAATATCAGCTTCAACTATTTCGAAACAGTTGTAACAGGGGATCAGCTATTGTTTAATTACCAGCTTAAAAACGGTATCAGCAATGACCGGCTGGGGTATGTTATTTTAAAAAACGAAGGTGTGGTTGATATGCTGAGAAAATTGTAATGTGTACCAGCAGCCACGAAATCGGGTGTACTCGTACTTAATCCATTAAATTTGCAGCCGGCTTTATTGTTAAAAAAGCTGCGAACGAAAATGAAGAATTTTTTACGGATCTTTAAGTACATCCATATACCCAAGAGCAAACTGGCTTTATATATTATTTATACACTCCTGGCCACAGTTTTTTCTATACTTTCCATTGGCATGCTGTCGCCATTTATGGATATCATTTTTAATGCCCACAGTATTGCCACGATCAACCCGCAATCGAATTCTGTTGGGCAATTAAAGAATTTCTTACAACCTATTATCGAGAAAGATAAGTTGAACGGGCTTGCAATTATTTGCATAATTATTGCCACGGCCACCCTACTTAAAAATATATTCCTGTATCTCTCCTATTACATATCAACGCCGGTACGAAATGAAATACTATCCAGCTTCCGGTTGCGACTATACGATAAAATTTTAAAGCTTCCGGTAAGTTATTTTACCACCCAAAAAAAAGGGGATGTAATGAGCCGTATGATCGGCGACATCGGCGAAATACAATCGTCCATTGTGCAAGCTTTGGAAGGTCTTATCAAAGACCCGCTGACCATCCTTGGCTTTCTTGCCTACATGGTTTATGTGAGCCCTAAGCTGTCGTTATTTTTATTGGTGCTTCTTCCTCTAACGGCATTAATTATAGGAAAGATCAGTAAGAAATTAAAAAAACAATCTAACGAGTTTTCTGTAATGGCAGGTGAAAACTTATCGCATGTTGAGGAAACTCTTGGTGGTATTAAAGTGATCAAAGCGTTTACAGCAGAGACACGCATGATGAATAAATTCAAGCAGTCAAACCAGCAGCTATTTGTCATCCTTAACAAAATGACGAAGCGCCGTGATCTTGCCAGTCCTTTGACGGAAGTATTGGGTGTATTTGTATTATGTATCATTTTGTATGCAGGAGGCAGGCTGGTATTTAGCCCGGGCGGCGAACTTGCGAGTGGCGACCTGATACCTTTTATAATAAGCTTTGCCATGATGATCAACCCCGCAAAGAACCTATCTACCACGGTATCAAATATTCAGAGGGGCCTTGGTGCTATTGAACGTCTCGAAGAAATTTTGGACGCTCCAATAATGGTAGAAGAAAGTCCGAACGCGATTGTTTTTAAAGACTTCAACAAAAACATTGAATTCAGGAATGTCTATTTTAGTTATGATGATAAAGAGATCTTAAAAAATATCAACTTAACAATCGAAAAAGGAAAGACGATTGCATTAGTTGGCTCGTCAGGCGCAGGAAAATCTACACTGGCAGATCTTATACCTCGGTTTCATGATGTTACAGGTGGAGGTATTTTCATCGATGGTATCAATATAAAAGAGTACACCATCGAATCCCTGCGCAAACAAATGAGCATAGTAACGCAGGAGCCGGTACTGTTCAATGATACCATTGCGGCTAATATTGCTTTAGGAAATATTAATGCTACAACGGAAGAAATATCCGAAGCTGCGCAGATCGCCAATGCACATAAATTTATACTGAATAAAGAGGAGGGATATGCTACGAATATTGGTGACAGGGGCCTTAAACTAAGTGGTGGTGAACGCCAGCGGGTGACCATTTCAAGAGCGGTATTACAAAATCCGCCGATACTTATATTGGATGAAGCCACATCCTCATTAGATACAGAAAGTGAAAGGCTGGTGCAGGACGCCATCATCAACCTGATGCAGGACAGAACCTCGCTTGTAATCGCTCACCGGCTTAGTACCATTCGCCATTCGGATGAGATCATTGTTCTTCAACACGGCGAGATCATTGAAAGAGGGACGCATGATTGCCTGATAGCATTGAATGGATTTTATAAAAAGCTGGTTGAAATGCAGGAGATAAATTGACGAGTAGTATTTGACTATAATCGCACAAGAATCGCGGACTGGTATGAAAGCACCAAACACGAGTTTACACATTTGTTCCCTCTACTTGTAAAAGGCGGTGTATTAATTATTGATGATTTTCGTTTTCGGAAAGGCACCAGGAAAGCAGTGGATGAATACTTCAACGAGAATAATATTCAAATATTATTGTGATACCGGAAGCATAGCTGTAAAGCAGTAATGGCTAATCAAATTTTTGATTTTTTTACTCCGATAACAACACCAGCTATTGCAGCCGCCAGGATAGTAATGCCGACCACAAAAGGAAGCATCATCGAATTTTGTAATTGTTTAAATATTCTCATCTCGGCAAGTCCGAGCAACAAGCCCAGCATGATGCCGGTTACAAATCCTACAATGGCAAATTGTATTTTTCTCATGCCATAAAATTAATGTAAAAGCTATTTTCACTTTTATCGGTGCTCAGGGCAACAAAATAATGCAATAAACATACCGGCACATTCTACGGCAATGGATTATTTTAATAACTAATTGTAACTATTCAGTTCCAAAAGTAGCGATTAGATGCAAAGCGTTGAGAACGTTATTACCATTTTTGATAGCGGTATCAATAACAGATCTAAGGATGGCGAACAGATTAGCAGTTTCGAGTGTCTTA
>JBDSAP010000358.1:0-14253 GCA_039922055.1 Ferruginibacter sp. | reverse complement strand
CATTGCACTTACTTACCCGAAACCAAAAGCGGCGACAATACAGGTAGCGTACAAGTAAAAGGCACCATACATTGGGTGAGTGTGGCACATGCTATTTCAGCGGAAATACGTTTGTACGACAGGTTATTCAAGGTAGAGAACCCTTCACAGGAGGAAGGTGATTTTAAAGAATACATCAACTCGGATTCGTTCCAGGTGATTCAAAAAGCTTACGTTGAGCCATCCCTCCAAAATGCGGCGGTCGGCATCCCTTACCAGTTTTTACGAAAAGGGTATTTTTGTCTTGATAAGGAAAGTACTTCGGGCAACCTTGTGTTTAATCGTACTGTATCGCTGAAAGATGCCTGGGCTAAAGAGTCGAAAAAAAGATAAGCATCCAACTAAATATTTACCAGGTGCCGGCTATTTGCCGGCATTTTTTTTAATACACGCTTTAGGGTATTGTGGGATAAGATTACGAAATATACATTTGCACCACTAAAACATGAATATAGAAGTGAGCTTTTCAACAACAGGTTTTTGCTAATCTACATATCAAATTAAAATATTGGTGGGGATCAATTTTAGTTTATAATTAACCGGAGCTATCCGGTTTTTTATTGGTGGATACTCTATCTAATTTTAAATGAGGAAAAGCAGAAGCTATCAGCATTAGGATGGTTGATATCAGCATCAGGTAGATACCAAATTTTTTTTCGGGACAGTAGGCGTTGTAACAGGAGGTATATAATACAAAGCTTTTAATGGCATATCCTACTCCAAGCGCACATACAAAAAGGTTTACCCTCTTCGCCCATATTTTTGGCAGCACCATAAGCATAAATGCTATCACGCTAATTAGTACCAGCAATTTGCCCGGCTTTCCATAATTATTGCCATAAGTGAAAAAACCGGTAAAGGTTCTGTCCGCCTTGTTCATAATGCTTGCATCTGAATAATAGGCCCATGGCATCAAACAGGAAACTATCAGTGCAATACATGCCGCTAAACCAATCCAATGTAAAATTTTAGAATTCATTAGTGTAAAATTTATAAAGCCTTAAAGATAAAAGATTGCACCATGTTTATGTGGTATTTCTTAGTTTTTGGGATGAAAATCGATTATTAAAAAAGGAGCTAACTAAGATGGGTCGATAACTGCAATAGTTATAATAATGATTGTCAGCAAGTAAAAGAAAGTCTCAATTAGGTTCAGTTCCCGGAACAATTGTTTTGTTGTAGATGATGGAGAAGTATATATGTGTCAAATCAGATTGTTAAAGTTCTCAAATGGCAGATTGCAACAACTGCAAACAAACACGAAACTTTTTTAATTATGGTTCTGGTTTGCCGGACCTTCCTATATTTATATAGAAAATCATCGGGTGAGTATTACTTGAAAAAATTGCCAGCTTTGCAATGATAAGCAACTTCAGGCATCACAATTGTAATCATCAATATTTGAACAAAAGCCAAGGGTTACATGAGGTACATCACTACAGTATTTATTTTAATAGCATCAACTGTTTTCGGACTCTCCGATCACATCTTATTTAAGCACAATCTTTTATTTGATACAGAAGCTCCACCACTTTTCAAGGGGCGTCCCGGATCATTTTCCTTCACACTGGCGAAAGCAGCGTACACGAGTGCCGGAGTATATACAAAAGATTCTGTAAAGGTTAGAGATCTATGGGACTATGGGTATTATAGTGCAGGCACACACACTGAGTATTGGGATGGTACAGATGATTTTGGAAAACAGATCGTCAACCCTGATTCCAACTATATCATAAAAGTGCTTTCAAATAACGTTAAATACACCTGGATGGGTACCATTGGCAATACATCCACCAACACCACAGGACCTACAAAGCTGCGGGGCTATTACCAGTGCAGTAAAGGAATGGCATTTGGCAGTATGTACGGTTATGCTGTAACCGGCTACAGCGAAGCTGGCCCATCTCTTTACAAGTTTGCCATAAACAAGCCCAATGTAAAAATACCTCTCTATACAAGCACCACTAACACTGGTGATATGAATTTTGTGGCCACCGATGATACAATTACCTATTGGGGTGGTTATGATAGCAATAGTGGCAACAATACTTTTGTGATGGGTACGAGGGTAAGCAACGATGTTGAAGTTCCTTTCACGGGAGGCTCGCTTTTTAATAGTGTTTTTGGCAGGGATTACCCTTATGCTATATCAAAGATGAATCTCGCAAACAGTTTTATATCCGGGTTAGCCGTTCAAAAAGCCGGAATATATTTGTTTGTTGCGAGAGCTGGAATTAACCAGGTGCAAGTGCTGAATAAACACTCCGGAACATTAGTACAGACCCTCTCCTATCTTTCTCCAAAACAAATTGCCGTATACAGATCTTCTCTTTGGATGATCGTGAATGGTAATTTAAACAAATACTCTATTAATGCAGATGGTACGCTTTCATCACCTATTCTAACACTCTCGGGATTGATCAATCCTTTATCGGTTGCAGTTTCCCCTAATGGCGAAATTGTTTCAGTTGCGGATGGAGGTGCAAGCCAGCAAGTAAAGCATTATAACGCATCGACAGGAGCTGCGGTCACGACACTAGGAATCGCAGGTGGATATCAGCAATCTGCCTTAGTTAATAATAATAAATTTTATTTTACGGATAATTATATACAGAACGGGCAGTACGCAAAACAAGCCTTCATCGCATATCAGCAGGACGGAAGCTATTGGGTAAATGATGCTGGCAATTATAGAGTGCAGCATTATAACTCTTCAAATATTTTTGTCAATAGAATAATGTCCCTGGGTGCTTCTTATACGAGTTGTATTGATCCCGGAAACAATAAAAGAGTGTTCTTTGGATTGCTTGAATTCGAAGTTGATTATACTACTGGCAACTGGACCTTAACAAAGAACTGGGGGGCAACAATAACTCGTGCTTATAATCTCAAGTATGATGTAAAATTTGCCACCCTTAGCAATGGCCGCACCTACGGCTTGATCAACAAAGGCGGTACAGCAGAAGTTATAGAATTAACTATAGGAGATACGATTAGACATACGGGTATAACAAAGAGAGGAATGCAGCTATCACCGGAAGGACATCTATATAATTTTTTGCGAGGCGGAATTGGCACTGCCACCACAATGAACAGCTTCGCTTTAGCAGGTTTTACAGACGGCGATCCTACCTGGAGCAGTACACCGGCCCAGTTATTCCAAACGCCCATAATTACCGGTGATGATCCCAATTGTAATCCAAGAACGAATTCAACCATAGTCACAAGTACCGGTAAGTTAATAATGTATGATGACCATGCTGCAAAAACGATGGTAAGAAATCGTATTACCGTTGCTAGGACCGGCTATCACCTGGGAGCTATACAACCCGGTACAAATAAATGGTTATGGAAGCATGAATTAAGCACGCATATTAATTATATCGGCCCTTATCCATTTGGAAGATTCGATGTTGGAAATGGGGTAAATGATTTTGCAGGAGGTGGTCAAAGTGTTTATGACAGATACATACTCACTTCATATCACGGTGAGTTTTGGAAGAACAGCCAGGCGAATTATTTTAATCTTTATTTAGATAACGGCCTCTTAATTGGTCATTTTGGAACAGATAGAAATATTGTTGGAAGAGGCAATCTCGCAGCTCCCGGGATGGCAGGCAATGCCCTTACCCCGCAACTAACAATGCATGCAGGAAAATTGTACCTGGTACATGGAGACGAAAGTGATCATAGTGGTTTGCATTTATGGAGAATAGAAAATTTAAATACAATTGTTCAGGAAGATATATTAATAGCCTTCCCCTTAGATTATATAGCGCCGGTGATGGATTACACTGATCTGATGGCCGGCCTCCCTTTTGATGATACCCTAACAAATAATACCGCAGGGTGGACAAGAAACCCGGTTAATGATATACTAGCCAATCCTTTTACAAATTTTTGGCAGGTAAGGACATCGGCGTTGGAGTACGACAAAAGAAAGCCCGTTGATCTGTTCATGCGGTTTGCTTTATCGGATGCCGGTACATGTAGCGTAAGCCGCGATTTAGGTACAGACAAAATTTCACACGATTGGAAGATAGCCGGCAGTATCGAGTTTTTAACACCGGGCGGCACACTTAACGGTCAGGCGAATAATCTGTATGTTGAAGTACTTGATGATGCAGGAAAATTATTGGCCCAAATGTATGCTGATCGCAATCTCTCTGCTTATCCTACAATTAGCTACCGGGTGCAGGGGAATGATACACAGTTATTTTCAATGACGAGCGATTCCCTGGTATCAAGTATCCAACGATTCGATATTGTTTACAACGCCGGCAAAATTAAATTTAATTATGGGGGTTACACCCGCACAACGAAATTGTCCGATCCAACAGCAAACGGTCGCAACCCAAAAACTTTAAGATTCAGGTTCAACAATAATGGATCAAAGCAGGTATACCCATTCAGGACAAGTTTTTTAAACGGAAGATTTTATAAAGACGTTTTATAACTGATGGGCCTGGGAATACCCGTTAACGCCAGGTATTTTTTTTACGGCGGGCAAGAGGCAGGCTGTCGTGTTTAATATTTGTCTCTCCGAATTCTTAAAGCAGAAAGGGTAATTGCATTGATGGTGTGGATAGTGGTTGAGATTGTGTTCCTATAATTGATAACGAATAGGCACAAAATATTTTAAACTGAAGAAAGGGTATGATTGTAAGTAGGGTAAATGTTTTCAAAAACTGTTTGGAGCAATACATCTTTTCCAGTATTCCATAATCACCCGGATCGTTTTTTCTATCTCCTCCATTTTACTTTCTTTTACGAAAAATCCCTGGACCGATAAACTATATGCCTCCACAACAGCCTTTTCATTAGATGCCGTTGTAAAAAACAAATACGGAATACATTTAGTTTCCAGCTTAGCATCAATACGAATCTTCTCTCTTAGAGCAAACCCATCAAGCTTCGGCATGTTTATATCCGACAGGATAAGAAAAGGATTGACCTTAGAGGCGTTTAAATAGTCAAGTGCATGCTGCCCGTCATGAAAGAAAATAACTTCGTTTCGATAATCCAGTTTTATAAATACTTCTTTTAATATCTCCTGGTCATCAAGATCATCCTCAATAACTATTACTGGTCCGTTAGTGTTCATTAGTTAATTTGTTTGTGCAAGGTAGGCTATTGGTGTTTAGTTTATAATGAAAGGAATTATTTAGCAAATTGTATGGATTGCCTGAAGAACCGTTGTATTACTTGCTGAGATCGTAAAATAAAAAAAGGATCACAGTTATTGTAATCCCTTTCCAGAGGTCCCGACCAGATTCGAACTGGTGTAGAAGCTTTTGCAGAGCTTTGCCTAGCCACTCGGCCACAGGACCTTACTGCTCATTATTTGAGAATGGCAAAAGTAGGAATTTTTTTTATTAGAAATTGTAAATACTTAATACGAAATTCGGGATTAAATTAAATTGATGAATCGAATTGCAGAATCGGAATTGATCATAAACCAGCGTGGCGGTATTTATCATCTCAATTGCAGGCCGGAAGAAATCGCAACCACTATTATAAGCGTCGGTGATCCCGAAAGAGTAAAAGAAGTAAGCAAACATTTCGACAAAATTGAATACATCAATCAGCACCGGGAATTTGTAGTGCATACCGGCTATATCAACAATAAAAGACTGAGTTGTGTAAGTACGGGTATTGGACCTGATAATATCGATATAGTTTTGAATGAACTAGATGCATTGGTTAACATTGATTTCGAAACAAGAACTATAAAACAACAATTAACCGCACTAAATATTATCCGGTTTGGTACATCGGGGTCCTTACAAAAGGAGATACCGGTAGATAGTATGGTAGCCAGCACACATGGTCTTGGCCTCGATAATATGCTGAACTTTTATCGCTTTCAATATAACGAGGAAGAGAAGCAGATCATTCATGCATTTAATACCCATACCCAGTTAAGTTCCGCTAATGTAGCCCCGTATATAACCATGGCAAGCGGATCGCTGCTAAGACATTTCACCGAAAATTATTTCCAGGGGATCACGGTAACCTGCCCCGGTTTTTATGGCCCACAGGGAAGAGTACTCAGGCTGGGACTCGCCTATCCGCAATTAATAGATAATCTTACTACATTTCAATTCGGCAACCATCATATCAGTAATTTTGAAATGGAGACATCGGCTATTTATGGGCTGGGGAAATTGTTGGGACATCATTGCCTGAGTCTTAGCGCAATAGTAGCCAACCGTATCAGCAAAGAATTTTCAGCAGATGGATCAATGGCGATAGAGAACCTTATTAAACAATCTTTAAACATAATAGCGGATTCAAACATATAAAAATGAAAGTGGAATTCTTTAAATACCAGGGTACCGGAAATGATTTTGTTATATTGGATAACAGGAATAATTTGTATTCTACCTTAACCAGTGAGCAGATCAATCATTTGTGCGACCGTCATTTTGGTATTGGCGCAGACGGTTTAATGCTGCTAGGTAAAAAAGATGGTTATGATTTTGAAATGGTCTATTTCAACTCGGATGGAAGCGAAAGTACTATGTGTGGAAATGGTGGCAGGTGCCTTGTAAAATATGCGTACGAGCATGGAATATTTAAAAGTTCGTATCACTTTTACGCCATCGATGGCGCCCATAAAGCAGAGGTGGATAGTAACGGTACCGTAAGCCTGCAAATGCAGGATGTAACACAGGTGCAGTACCATGGCTCTTACATAGTTCTAAATACAGGATCACCACACTTTGTAAAATTTGCTTCTGAAGTGGAGAACATTGATGTGCCCGCAACAGGCCAGGAGATACGCTACAGCAAAGAGTTTGCTCCTGGTGGCATCAACGTAAATTTTGTAGAATCCATTGGCGAGGATTCTATTTTTGTACGCACTTATGAACGTGGTGTGGAAGATGAAACGATGAGCTGTGGTACAGGAGTTACAGCCGCGGCCCTACTATCAGCACACAATGAAAATGGGTTTAATACGGTTGTTGTAAAAACACCTGGTGGGCATTTAAGCGTGGAGTTCGACAAAATAAACGACCAGCTTTTCCAGAATATATGGCTGCGTGGACCTGCCGAGTTTGTGTTTAACGGTGAGATAGAAATATTTTAGCACGTCATAAAATATATCAGCAACATTGCAGCATAAGTTTACCAAAATCCATCTTACAGAAAAGTTTGATGGACAAACGATATTAACAAGCACTACCCATTTTATACCAGCCAATATAATTCCACATGATCCAATATTTTATAAATAAGGCTCACCAAACAATTGCTATAGATAAACCAGAACCTGGCAGTTGGATTAATGTATTGCCTCCGTTGAAACAGGAGGAATTTACGGAGCTTAGTGAACTATTGGATATACCCATCGACTTTTTAAAAGATTCATTGGATATAGATGAACGCAGCCGCTACGAAATTGATGATAACGTAAAGCTGATCGTTATTAAAACGCCGACGGAAAATAATTCCTTCAATGATAGCGATGCATTTTATATCACCATACCTATCTGTATCATTCTTACCCACAACCAGATCGTCACAGTAAATTCTTTTGAGAATGAAGCCATCAAAAAGTTTTTGAATACTTATCAGAATCGCAGTCCTGATAAGAAGAATATGATGGTGTTGAAAATATTTGAGAAAGTGACCAATAACTTCCAGGATTATTTGAAGGAGATTAATTTGCGGCGCAATACCCTGGAGCATAAATTATATGTCGCTAACAGGAACGAAGAACTGCTGCAATTGATGAGGATACAAAAAAGCCTGGTATATTTTTTAACCGCATTAAGAAGTAATGAATTGCTGATGATGAAAATGGTGAGGACAAATTTTTTGCAATTGAATGAAGATGAAAAAGATTTCTTAGATGACCTTATAGTTGAAACAAGCCAGGCACTTGAGATGGCGAATACGTATACAAATATCCTCAGCAGCACCCTGGATGCATTCGCCAGCATTATCAGCAATAATCAAAACGAAGTGCTAAAAAGGCTCACAACACTTACTATCGTATTAACGGTTCCTATATTGATCGCCAGCATTTATGGAATGAATGTGCCTATTCCTTACAAAGACACGCCGTATGCATTTTGGATACCCGTTATCATTTCACTCATCATCCTGGCAGTAGTGGCGTGGAATTATTGGAAACGTGTAAAAGTTAAAGAATGATTACGATAAGAGTGTATGGCATATTAATCAATGAGCGTAAACAGGTATTGGTTAGCGACGAGTATATACGAGACAACTACTATACAAAATTCCCTGGCGGCGGCCTGGAGGTTGGTGAAGGCACAAGGGATTGTTTAAAGCGTGAATTCAAAGAAGAAATGGACCTGGATGTAGCGATTGGCGACCATATCTACACCACCGATTTTTATATGAAAAGCGCTTTTAATAATGCACATCAAATATTATCCATCTACTATTTTGCCATGGCATTTGAACCAATTAAAGTGCCGCTGAAAGAAAAGGAATTTGATTATGATGAGCGACAAATGATGTTGTACAAAGAAGTGCAACAAATAGAATCTTTCAGATTCGTTGATTGGAATAACTTCTCCGCAGACACAGTAACTTTGCCTATTGATAAGATTGTTGCTGCAATGATCAAGCAAAATTATTGAGGCAAAAACCGCTATAAGCTTTGGAATGTATGGGGCACATTTCAAACATTTGAAATGGCTGCAAAATAAAAAAGACATGATCGTTCATCATGTCTTTTTTCATTTTAAGCTGGAAATCATCAATTAGCTTTCCAGGAATTATTTGCAAAATTCTGGTCCGGAAAAACCTTGGCCGGATCGATCTCCACTGATTTTAATTTTTCAGTAGTAGGTAATTTTATTTTTTTCGATGTTACGTTATTCCATATTTCAACAGGTATCTTCATCGTTCCTTTTTTTCCATCTACTGTTTCGTAGGAAAGATTAACCGGCATCGCCATCTGTCCCAAATTAGCCAGCGTAACAATGGCGCCATTTTTTTCACCCTCTTTGGCATAGTCTACAGATACTATCGCCTGGTCGAGCTTATAGTTTTCCAGGAACCATCCTTTCCAAAACCATTCAAGATTTTCACCGCTGCCATTATCCATTGCTTTAAAGAAATCCCAGGGTGTGGGATGCTTGTAGGCCCAGTTCCTGATGTAACTTTTGAATGCGTAATCAAATCTATCAGGTCCTAATATTTCATTGCGAAGCAATTCCAAACCATAGCCAGGCTTTAAATACAAGGCTGTACCGATATTGGCTTCCTTTAACGCATCGGGTGTATTCATAATAGATTCGCTGTTTGGCCCAAACATATAACCGCCCAGCCGTTCCATTGATGTTGGAGCACTTTTATATTCGCCTTTGTTAAAATCATCATCAGCCAGCGAATTGATAAAAGTATTAAAGCCTTCATCCATCCAGCCATACTTACGTTCATTACTTCCTACGATCATGGGAAACCAGGTATGACCAAACTCATGATCAGTCACACCAAACAGGCCATTTGTTTGAGCCTTGTATCCGCAAAACACAATGCCCGGATACTCCATACCGCCGACGTTACTGGCCACATTAGTTGCCACCGGGTACGGATATTCAAACCAACGCTTGCTATAATTCTCAATACTGCCCTTTGTGTATTCTGTTGATCTCCCCCAGCCTTTTTCGCCATTACTTTCTACCGGGTACACACTCATGGCAAGGGCAGTTTTGCCGCTTGGTAAATTGATCTTTGCAGCATCCCATATAAATGATTTGGAAGAAGCCCATGATACATCTCTTGCATTTGAAATTTTGTAATGCCAGGTAAGCGTAGCCGCTTTTGGCCTGGAGTTAGGATCAGTAACTTCTTTCTCCGTGCGAAGCATTACAGTACGATCGCTTTTTTTTGCTTCCTGTAAACGCTTTACCTGTGTGGGAGTTAATACTTCGGCAGGATTCAAAAGCTCGCCGCTTGCAACCACAATATGCGATGCCGGCGCCGTAATGGAAAAATCAAAATCGCCATATTCAAGATAAAACTCACTCGGTCCTAAATACGGTAAAGTGTTCCATCCTTCCACGTCGTCAAACACACACATCCTTGGATACCATTGCGCTACAGAAAATATCTCACCATTTTGTGTAGGCAAAATACCACAACGATCAGCGCCGTATTGCGGGAGCTCAAATGAATAATCAATCTTTACTTTTACTACATCACCGGCAGCAGCCATGGGTTTTGCAAGGCGTATCTGCAAGCGTGTATCTGCAATCACATAGTCGGTAAAAGCAGCGTCATTTACTTTAACAGCGCTTATCTTATACCCACCGTTAAAAGGGCTGCTAGCATCACCATAACGGCTGCGCCCTTCTACCGGCCATCTTGCCCTGCCCGTGCTTTCTTTATTGAAAAGGTTTTGATCTAATTGCAACCATAGAAATGGCAACTTGTGAGGACTGTTATTTTTGTAGGTGATGGTTACACTGCCGGTTATTACATGGCTGATATCATCAAGAGAAGCGGTGATCTGGTAATCGGCCTTGTTTTGCCAATAGCCCGCATTCGGCTCACCGGTTACTGTCCTGGTACTGGTTTCCCCGGAGGGATAAAGAAGTGGTGAGAACAAAATGTGCGGATCGTACATGGATTCGATCTTCGTTTCCGTCTGGGCAAAAGAACCCAGGCATATAAAACTTAGAAATAAACTGGTTAAGCAGGGCTTCATAATTTATTTTTTTTAAGGTGGCAAGATAGAATAAATGGGCCGATATAATGGGGGCTGGCCATTAATTACTCCCCCACTCTTTTAATAATTTTCGCCCGCTTTCTTTAATCACGGGATCATCTTCCGTCTGGTTAGGAGTCGTCATCATTTTGCGAAGCACTTCAATTGCTTTTTCTTTTTGATCGTTTTTTTTATAGGCTTTGGCCATTTCAAAATAATTTAAAATAAAGCCATCTGTCAGCGACTGTGATTTTTCAAATGCAGCCAGGGATTCTTTTAAAGATGCGGCAGGCAATCCACCATACAAATATTTAACGGCTGCTTTTTCTAACCCGTTAAGATTACTTAGCTCGTAATGCCAACGGCCCAACACATGCCACGCCTTGTAATTTTTTGGATCATTTTTAATTGCCAGGTCAATATGTTTCCGAAGCTCTTTGGCCGAGATTATCTTTTCCTTCCCGCTTTTATTCAGTGAACTTCTGCCCAAAGCAATCGCCATTACACAATGCGATTCAGAATTATTTGGATCTATCTGAAGTGCAATTCCAGCATAGGTTTTAGCTGCCGAATAATAATCTTCGGTTACTTTGCTGGTAGCTTGGCGTTTGCCGATCCGGCTGCAAAGCTCGCTGGCTTTATTAAGCGCATAAGTATTCCGGGGTTGAACCTTCAATACTTCTTTATATTTTGCAAGTGCCGCTTTTTCGTTCGGTAGCGCTTCCAGCCGGTTCGCCTCTTTAAGCAAGGCGGTAGCATCCTGTGCAGAAAGATGGATGGACAATATGATGGTGAGCAAAACAGACAACAGGCCCTTCATACTAAAACTCCTTTTTATAACTCACACCAACTGTTCCCTGGAAGTTCTCAATTGGGGGGGATAATTTTTTGATGGTGATGCTTACAGATCTGATCCGGCTATCAATATCGTGGATAACCAGGGTCAATTCCTGTGCCACAGTTTCCAGTAAAGGGGTTGGCTGTTGCATCCTTTTCTTAATAATATTGTAAACAGTTGCGTAATTAACTGTCTGGTTCAATTTTGTAATTTGATCTTCTACATCTACTACCACATCCGCATCAATTTCAAAGGTGTTACCAGTAAAATTTTCCTGTTCGTATAACCCATGATAGGCATGAAATTCCAAATTATGCAACTGAAGCGTGATCATATTTTCTATTCATTAATTTAAAGGGGACCTATTACGATCCATTGTAAAAAATTATTTGCAAAGAAAGATGAGCTATGCAAAATGGCTAACAAATATCGACACTACAAGGTTGCATGATGCGCTTTTTCACCCAGCCACCTTTCTGCGTCCAGCGCGGCCATACAGCCACTGCCAGCCGCTGTTACCGCCTGGCGATATATTTTATCCTGCACATCTCCTGAAGCGAACACGCCTTCGATATTGGTTTTGGAAGTGCCGGGCACCGTAACAATGTAACCTGCTTCATCCATATCGAGCCAGTCTTTGAAAATATCGCTGTTGGGCGTGTGGCCAATTGCCACAAAAAAAGCGCTAACCGGGATATCCTGTTTTTCTCCTGTTTGATTGTTCTTTATACGCACACCGGAAACTTTTTGATCTCCCAAAATTTCGTCCGTTTCGCTGTGCCAGTAAATTTTAATGTTGGGAGTTTTTATCACACGTTCCTGCATGATTTTACTTGCCCTCATCTCTCCTTTCCTTACGATCATGTGTACCTGTGAAACTATCTTTGAAAGATACAAGGCTTCTTCGGCAGCGGTATCTCCGGCGCCAATGATCGCCACTTCTTTTCCTTTAAAGAAAAAGCCATCACAAACTGCACACGCACTTACGCCATAGCCATTCAGCCTTTGCTCACTTTCCAAACCGAGCCATTTGGCAGATGCGCCTGTCGAAATGATCACAGCATCTGCGGCTATCCATTTTTCCTCATCTATTTCTATTTTATATGGTTGGGAAGAGAAATCAACTTTTGTTGCAAGGCCATACCGGATATCGGTGCCCATACGTTTAGCCTGGTTTTCAAAATCGATCATCATTTCCGGGCCTTGAATGCCATCAGGATAGCCAGGATAATTTTCTACATCAGTTGTTATCGTTAACTGGCCACCAGGCTGTATCCCCTGGTACAACACAGGATTCAATCCAGCCCTGCTGGCATAAATGGCGGCTGTGTAACCTGCCGGACCTGAACCGATTATCAAACAATGCACTTTTTCCAATACGCTATTTTCCATATTAATTTTTTGTTGGCGCAAATTTACAGCAATTATCGCTGGTAAATATTACGTGCATCTATTTTGCAGCATGTTCGCTTTTTAGTAACAATCTTCGCTGCTTAATTGACGAATAAGTTGAATGTGAAAGTGATTGTACGATACCTATTTTGGAATTACGAGCGTTTTGTAAAATGCAGCATATCCATAAAAAGCGCCAAGCGCTCCGTTGCTGATGTTGCCGATCACTTTATTGGGCTGTGCAAACGGGTTTCCAATACTTTGAAAAGCAAATTCCCAGGTGCTCCAGAATGTATAGGTAGATTTATCAATATTGCAAAGTCTTAATGTAACAGTATCTCCGCGTTTGAAATAATTGCTGTCAAAGTCGACAGGGTCATTGCGGTTTATACCCGGATCTACCTGCAACTGGTAGGTAGTATTATCAATTACCTGGTCGTCAAATACAGAATTTTCTCCTGGCAGAAACGGCCCATTATTTTTTTGTGTGAAGTACCGCACATAATTTCCCAGTCCCGGTGGGTCTGTCGCTTTAATCATCACAACTACATTGTTGCTGTCATCGCTGAATGGCGCTGGTTTCCACCATAGAGAATCCACCTTTTTAGCCAGCGATGGTATAGTAGTAGCGGCATTATATTCTTTACCGGAAACATTGATCGTGAGTTGATATTTTGTATTCAATTCACCGACAAAAGCGGTGGCAAGGTTTGCTGAATCTATACTGTAAGAATAGAGTGTAATACCACCACCAACATTGGTTGCATATTCTTTTAATTTATGGGTGCGTGTTCCATTTGACATGGTTACATCCGCATTTCGCACAAATGAATTCAGGAGCAATGCGGGATCTATGGTATTGTAAAAATTCAGGCTTCTAGTAAGTATCACTACCGGGGGTTTACCGTTCTCAATATTCGCATCTACGACCAACACATCCTCCGGGTTCTTGAGATTGAAATTGATATCTTTTTCGCAGGATGACAGGATAATAAGTAAACCTAAAATGCCCGTTATTTTCTTCATTGTAAAAAATTAAACCTTTATGGTTTGATGTTTATTGTTTTGTGTTTATTGTGCGTGCAGCGAACCTACTTTATGTAGCGATTTTACTTGCCGCACATAGCATCAAATGTACAAAAGTGCGACGCCACCGAAGCTAAATTGAAAAACAAATGCCTGGTAAAAAATATTCCTAAACAATTGTTATTAAAAGAATCTACGCACCAATAATACTAACCCGTCCTAAGTTCCCCCTTCGGGGGACAGGGGGCTATTTGTTGAATATCGG
>JBDSAP010000357.1:0-18761 GCA_039922055.1 Ferruginibacter sp. | reverse complement strand
TTAATTGTTATTACATAAGCTCAACAAAATAAATTTGGCGGTTTAAATATGGAGCTATTACATTTGCAACAGTTCTTTAATACACACTTATCAAGAAAGGCAGAGGGTTATGGCCCTTTGACGCCTTGGCAACCCTTACAATTACTCAATTGTAAGAAGGTGCCAAATCCATCCGCATTGCGGGAAGATAGGTCAAGAGTAATGTTTGAAAAATCATCCTAATTAGTATACATACTTCAAGCGCTCCTGACCCACAGGAGCGCTTTTTTTTTGCTCCAAAATATGCCGATCGTAAAAAGGCGTGCTTTAAAGGATCATAGTAATAAACTTTTATAGTCTTTAAATTTTATCGACTTTTATAGACTTAACCTTAAAAATTTACTTTTTATGAGCAATCTTCGTTTTGAAACACTTCAATTACATGCAGGCCAGGAAATTGATTCAACCACCAACTCCCGTGCGGTGCCTATTTACCAAACAACATCGTACGCGTTTAAAAACTCGGAGCATGCCGCCAATTTATTTGGTTTAAAGGAGTTCGGAAATATTTACACTCGTATTATGAACCCTACAACCGATGTGTTTGAAAAGCGCATTGCGGCTTTAGAAGGTGGCGTAGCGGCTTTGGCAACTTCATCGGGGCAGGCCGCGCAGTTTTTGGCGCTAAATAATATTTTGCAGGCAGGTGATAACTTTGTTAGCACCACCTTTTTATATGGTGGAACGTACAACCAGTTTAAAGTTGCTTTTAAGCGCCTGGGTGTTGAAGTGCGTTTTGCAAATGGTGACGATGTTGAATCGTTTGTGCCATTAATTGACAAAAACACTAAAGCTATTTATCTTGAAACCATCGGCAATCCACGTTTAAATATTCCTGATTTTAAAAAGTTTGCAGACCTGGCTAAGGAATACGACCTGCCGCTTATTGTTGACAATACATTTGGCGCAGGCGGTTACCTTTTCAGGCCCATTGAGCATGGTGCCAATATTGTGGTTGAAAGTGCCACCAAATGGATTGGTGGTCATGGCACATCTATAGGAGGTGTTATTGTTGACGGCGGAAATTACAACTGGGGCAATGGTAAATTTCCTCAGTTTACCGAACCCGATGAAGGCTATCATGGAATGAAATTCTGGGATATTTTTGGAACAGACGGGCCATTCGGCAATATCGCTTTCATCATTCGCCTGCGTGTGAGCGGCCTGCGTACCTGGGGTCCGTCCATGAGTCCTTTTAATTCTTTTCTGTTCCTGCAAGGCCTCGAAACATTATCTCTTCGGGTAGAGCGTACGGTGCAAAACGCATTGGAATTGGCCACCTGGCTACAGGCGCATCCGCAGGTTGAGTATGTAAATTATCCCGGCCTCGAAAGCAGTAAATATTATGCACTGGCAACAAAGTATTTAAAGAAAGGTTTCGGTGGTGTGTTGTCATTTAAAATAAAAGGCGGCAAAACGGTAGCCGACTCTTTTGTGAACGAACTAAAACTGATCAGTCACCTGGCCAATGTGGGTGATGCTAAAACGCTCATCATTCATCCCGCCACTACCACACACGAACAGTTGAGTGAAGCCGAACAGATCAGCGCCGGTGTAGAGCCCGGCCTGCTGCGTATTTCCGCCGGTATCGAACATATTGAAGATATAAAAGAAGATCTGCAAAATGCTTTCGACAAAGTAAAAGGTTGATCTATTAAATTACGATTCACAAAAAGCCTCCGAAAATAGCGGAGGTTTTTTTATGCAAGGGTTAGATTATTGTCCGGGCAAAAACACAGCTTTGTGCATCATTGTTGTGTCACACACTTGTACATTTTCAGCTCCTTGGAACTCCTCTTAATTTCATGATAGTATTTAACGTGAGCGCACAAATAGCTCTATACTTTCAAGGAGATGTTGTGAAATCCTGCCATACTGCAAGCAATAAAGAATGTTGGTATAAGTTATCCTCCGGGCGAGGCAAGTACACACGGCTTACGTCTGCTCCATGTTGGCGATTCGTGTTTTGTCAGAAGATGGTTAAATTAAGCAGGTACTAATTTTTTGCTATTACCATTTGCCCTGCGAAGCTTTTGTTTTGCAATTTTTTCTTTGTCTGCCTTGATATATTCACTGATAGCTTTTTTCTCTTTTTCTGTCAAGGGCTTTCCGTTAATTATAAAGTCAATGCCGTCTGGTTCTTTAATGTATCCCATTTTATATGCTTTTAAAATATTTATCAATAAGTTTATTTGCAGCAATTGTATTTATTATCATTAAGTGTCCCCCAAAATGATATGCGTCTAAAGTTTTAATGTAATGGCTAATGAGTTTGGTTTTGGCAGTGAAAGAAAGGTAGCCATCAAACGCGTTTTGAAAAGAAACCTTACATGCATAGGCAACTAAGTTCCCTGCAACTCCTTCGTACAATTTATTTCGCCCCCTATTGAAAGGAGCACTTTCCAATAAGTCCATATAAATATGGTCTGGTTCAATAGTGAGACTTAAAATACCCTGAATGATGTTTGGGTTATTACTGATCGTTAATTTATAAACCTCTCTTGTATTGTCATCAAGTTCACTTTTCCAATTAAAAGCCCAACCATTTTTCTTTGTAACCTGCTTTAAATCTGTTTTGGTCAAACGACTAACTTCTGTCGGGAAACTATCGCCTGAAACAGTATTTTGGATTGAGTTTGTCAGTTTGTCAATCCTAAAGTCTAACGCTATTTTGTTCTTTTTTCTCACTCTGCTAAGTTACAAAAATGAAGGAAGGTTTGAGCATATTCTTCAATGGAAAACGCAGAATATTAGTGGTTTACCCCAGCATATATAAACGTTTTGCTTTTACTTTTTGCTACTCATTAATTCTGTAAAATACTATGTCAGCTCCCCATGATTAGGTTGTAATAAACGCCATCTCATCAATAGAAATAAAAAAGGGCTGTCCCTTAAAGACAGCCCTGATAACTTTTTAGTTTAATTAAATCAAAAAATTATTGCTTCACAACTTTGATCGTCTTAATAAAATTCCCCTGCTTTACATTCACTAAATAAACACCCGGTCTGTAATTGCTGGCATCTATATCGATCACGCCTTTGGCCTGGTAATATGTTTTCGATTGCAGCTTTCTTCCATCAATGCTGTATAACTCAATGTTTGTTGCCTGCTGCTTGCTGAGCGATAAATATAGCCGGAAGCTGCTGGTGGAAGGGTTAGGATAAACATCCGCCAAAATAATGTTCGCCGCATCAGCAGCGGCTGTGCCCGCCCTTGCCATAACCGGCCTGTCGCTGTTGTTATCATCAGGCTTGTTAAGTCCGCATTTTGCTTTCGTACTAAATGCAAGATCAAAACGTGGAAAGCCAAAATTATCTTTCCAACTGATGACCAAAATATTTGGTAAGCCGATGGTGTTGGTGCTAAAAGTAGTGACACCAGGCTGCACCGTTAAACTGCCATTTTGATGCGATCCCTGCAAGAACCACGAAACATCCACCGCAAACGGATTAGGATTATTGATCTTCCAGTTACGTACTACTAATGGATCATTGGAACAAAGCGGATCTAATTTTAAATCGTTAATGTAGAGGTTCGGAAATTTGACCTCCTTTACCGCCTTCTCTGCATTTATAAAACCATAGCCGGTGGCATAATCAAATCCTGCGTCAAAGCCACTTGTATAAGGATCATCCATATCTAATGCCGTTGCAGACAACACTCCCTTTATTTGTTCCGGCGTTATGTGTTTTAATTTTTCAGCATCCATCATTAAAGCAGCAACGCCGGCAGCATGGGGCGCCGCAGCCGAAGTGCCAAAAAAGTTTGGATAACTATCAGGATCAAATGAAATATCACCGTTGCCAAAAGGATCAAAGAAGGAGGTATTGCCTCCATCGGGCGCTACAATATTTGGTTTTTTACGGATCAGCGGCGCTATCCTGTTTCCATCAATATCAAAGTAATTTGGCACACCGCCCAATGCCGAAAAATAATTTATATATGCCTGGTCTAATCCATAAGCAGGCGTATTAAAATATGCGGCAGCGCCCGTTGCAATAGCGCCCTCTGCCTTCGGGTGCCCCACTAAGGAAGGTGCAAATATGCCCGGGAAGGGAGTAAAGAACTGGGCATCATTGTACAGGTTATATTTTATGCGATTAACATCCGGACCAGCATATTTGATGATCGTAAGGAAGAAGGTGTAATTGTTCGTAAAATTTTGAAAGCCCATTACTTCAACGGGATCTCCGCTCGCAATATTATCAGCGTAAGCTGCGGCTACAATATTGCCATATATATCTGTAAGGAAGATATCAAAATCGGTAGTTGCACCTACGCCGCTTGCGGAAAAGAAAGATTGGTCCCACTGAAATGACATGACCAATACACCACCGCCTTGTGGCACATAGAGCGGTTGAAAAAAATTGGGTATTTCGCCGGGGCCGTTAAAATTATGAGCCGTGCCAAAACCCGGACCAAAAATCTCAACATCTGTAGGGTGGTAGTTATCTTCGTAACTGTTATTACCGGAATTGCCTGCCGCGGAAAAATAACTTACGCCTCTCTTTTTGGCGATATCAACTGATTGTGCAATAATGCCATCCTGGAAAAAAGGCTCGGCGTAGTAAAAAATATCATCCGTGATCACTTTGCAACCATTGTCCGCCAGCGTTTGTATTCCTTGTGCAAAATCTGCCTGGCCATTAAAAGCAGAATAAAAAGCAAGCTGCGATGCCGGCGATACATCATGCAAAATTTCCATCATCGCACGGCCCTCATCTGAGCCGCCTCCGTCAAGTTCGGATAATACCTGCACAGGTTTTTTATATCCAAACGGATTGCCCTTTCCCGGCAACTCACCCTGCGTTACTCCAAGGTCTGCACTTCCTAAATTATCATAGCTGTCAGACAGCACACCTATTTTTACACCTTGTCCATCTACATGACTTTTCTTGCGGGCCAAATAAGAATATTGGGCAGTGTCGCCCTGGCTGACTACCGGGGTTGGCGTATTACCTGGTGGCAAACTTTCACTTTTATTCAAGAGGCTTTTGTCTTTAACTGATTGGTGCCTTGGCTTGAAAGATGCCCTGGCAAAACGAATGGTGGCGGCGTTTTCTAATTGCGGCAAGATGCTAATGGGCACAAGGCCGGAAATCACACGGCCATAGCTTGCAGTAACGGTCACACCCATTTTTTGCAATTCCTTTTTGGCCGAGTTCACATCGGTTTTTGCAGTAAAATCTACTAATACCTTATCTCCTTTTATCTGCATAAAATTTTGCAAGCCATCGGTCAAACTTGATGGTATTGTCTTCTTTTGAGCCTTCGCCGTAAAATTGTCATGCAGGTTTTTTAGTTCGGGGCTCATTCTTGATGGATCCTTAAGCTCCGTTAACGGCTTTACTTTTGCCTGCGGTTGCGGAGCGCCTTTAAATTGAGAAAATGCTGTGGTAAGCGTAAACAGCGCAATAGTCACGCTGTACAGGGCGGACAGTAATAGTCTTTTCATGTTGGGGTGTTTAAGTGATTAATAAATTTGGTAAACCTGGAACTTGGGGAGGAGAGGAGCGGCTTTTTATAACACAGGGCTACATATAAAAAGAGATGGAGACCTTTGTTTGCTTTAGTAAAATAAAGCTACTCATTTTTCTATTAAATCAAAATAGTGTGCGCATAATTTTATGCTGGAGCAATATGAAATTGTAACAAATTCAAGAACGTGCTTTTTTGATTATTGTAATTATCCCTAAATTGAAATCATAATTGGTCGCTATGCAATTTGTGTTTTGGATTTTTATTTTATGTATGACCATGTCAAACAGTGTGTGGTCACAGGTTACAAGAGGCGATACTGCGCAGAAGAAAATTGCACTGGTATTTACAGGAGATGAATACGCCGATGGAGGGAAATTTATTGTGGATGCTTTGAAGAAAGAGAAAGTCAGGGCCTCATTTTTTCTTACAGGAAATTTTTACAGGAATGCTTCTTTTAAAGATATTATTCAGCGGTTGATTGATGATGGACACTACCTCGGATCGCATTCCGATAAACACTTGTTGTATTGCGATTGGGGCAAAAGAGATAGCCTGTTGGTAACAAAAAAAGAATTTGATATTGATCTTGAACGATCTTACGAGGAATTGGCAAGATGGGGAATTTCGAAAGATAAGGCACCTTATTTTTTACCGCCTTACGAATGGTATAACGATTCAATTGTAAAATGGACGAAGCAAAACGAATTGCAATTAGTGTGCTTTAGCCCAGGCACCAGGAGTACGGCAGATTACTCATATCCCGAAATGGGAGCCCGATATGTAAGCCGCAGCGATATCTTCAATTCAATATTAAATTTCGAAAAAAAGTCTACGTCTGGTTTGAATGGCTTTATCTTATTAATTCACATCGGCACCGATCCCCGTCGCAAAGACAAGTTCTATCATCTCCTTCCCGGCTTATTATCTGAAATGAAATTAAAGGGCTATGAATGGGTAAGGATAGATGAGTTGCTGAAATAAATCAGTTTGGTAGCTTTTGTGAATTTTATTTTCGCTATTTGAGTTTGATCAGTTTTTTGTTTTCAATTTGTTTTCCATATAAAAGAATCTGACCATTCTAAAAACTTGTCCACCTCCGCCTTATTTGACGCTAACCATGTTGCGATATCTGGCTTATCGGAAGATCCAAAAATTATATATGCAAATGGTTCAATTAAATTGTTGTCTTTCATTGCAATAAAATAAGGGGCATAATAATCCCAAAAAAAACCAAAACTGCCTTTGCTGGTTTCTTTTAAAGACGCACAAACTGTTTCAAAGTTGCTGATGAACCGCTGTACCTCTGTTTTCTTTTTATTTCCTTCATCAAAATTTAATCCGGCACTCATAGATAGAATCATATCGGTAGTGCTAAAATTATTTTCCTTGCGTTTACCTTTTTTATTACTGTCGTTGAGGATATCAGAATCAATATTGATTGTAATTGATTTATTGCTTGTCTCCTCAACATTTCCGCCCATTATTTTTTTAATAATAATAAGGTTTTCCTTTGCCCTGTTGCCTTGCGGCTCAATAACCAAAAACCTACAGTATGCCAGTAGTGATGGAATCCGTTGATTATTAATATTGGAAATCCAGCCGATAGCATTATGAGAGCTCGCATGTTTTGGATTGATGAGTGCAGCCTGTTGAAAGCTAACCATTGCTTCGTCGTATTTAGGTATACCCGTTAATGTGATACCCTTATTAAAATGCAGTTGGTAATAAACAGGAAATTGTTTGATGCCCTTATTATATATCTCTATTGATTGGCCCACTTTTTTTAAGGCATCAAGAGCATTTCCATATGTTACATAAACGCTTTTGAGGCTGTTATCTCCAGGGTACTTTTCAATCGCTTTTGCACAGTACTCTATTGCGTCCTCGTATTTTTGCAGAGAAAAAAGGGTTAATGCTTTTTCTGTCATGGCAAGTAAATTGTCTTTGTCGAGCTTTAAAGCTTCGTCGTATTTGGCAATAGCTCCTTTGAAGTCTTCTTTGTCGTGATAAGCAACTCCTTCATCAACCAATTTTTCAGCGTCCACTCTATTTTGCCCAAATGAGATACTGTTTACTACCGAGAGTATTAGGATAAAAAATGTTTTTTTCATGTGTAGTTGTGTTATATTAATTGAAGGTGATCATTATTTTCCATTACTTCTTGACTTAGAATATTGCTGAAATTTCACGCCCACATTTCGGTCTTACAAAACATTCAGACATTTTTTGTTGAAAATGGGCTAAAAAATGATCTTAACAATGGTTATTTCCACATTGGTTTATGATATTTTTCTTTTATTGAGTTATCGGCTAATTCTTATTTTGAGGTGTTAAGCTGATTTGAAAGTATAAATATTCAAACAGCTTCTTTTAGGCGTTTTAAACCTTAGTAGAAATAATTAATTGATTACTCCCACCTTATTACCTTATTTGGAAACTATTTAAAAAAAAATGTTTAAGAGTATTCTGGTAAAATTTAGGGAACGTTTCATGCTCTTCAGTAAAAGTTACTTTGTGATGACGCTCGGCAAGGTAATAAGGTTAGATTACCATCGATGCATGATTTCTACTAAGGTTTGTAAAACACAAGTAATAACGTTGCCGAAATCACTTCCGAAAAATTGATAAAAAAAACTACTTGTTTTTCATAGCACCCAAAATAAGAATTAGGCTAATTATCTTTCAGATAGATATTAAAATCAACCTGTAGATATAGTGAATGAAAACGCAATTTCATTCCGCTTCCGATACTACCTTGTTTAATATATAAAACTTTTAACCCATCAGTTATGCTTAATTATTTTTCCAAAACAATTTTTGCAACAACCTTATTACTATTTGTCCTTGATAATTCATTGTTGGCACAGCAGGAAAGTAATGTTGATATCTGTATTTACGGCGGAACCTCTGCGGGTGTAATAGCCGCTTACACTGCAAAAAAGATGGGCAAATCGGTTATATTAATTGAGCCCGGCAAACACCTTGGCGGACTTTCCTCCGGCGGGCTCGGCTTTACTGATATTGGCAACAAGTATGCTATATCCGGCCTTGCACTTGATTTTTACCGGAGGATCGGAAAGCATTACGGAAAATTTGAACAATGGATATTTGAGCCACACGTGGCCGAACAACTATTTAATGCGTATATACAAAGAGCGGGCGTAAACGTATTGTATTCGTACCGGTTAAAAAAGGTAAATAGCAAGCAGGCGCAAATACAATCGATCACGATCGAAAGAGCTGATCAGCCCAACCTTTCAACAGATCAAATTATTAAAGCCAAGGTGTTTATTGATTGCAGTTACGAGGGAGACCTGATGGCGGGTGCCGGCGTGGCATACATCGTTGGCAGGGAATCGAATGCATTATATTATGAAACCTTTAATGGGGTACAGATAAGAAATAAACACCAGTTCCCTGATGGTATTGATCCATATAAAATAAAAGGAAAACCCGAAAGCGGATTATTGTGGGGGATCAGTAATGCGGCTCCGCAACCAACAGGTACTGGGGATAAAAAAGTGCAGGCTTATAATTTCAGGATTTGTCTTTCAAGCGATCCGGCTAATCAAATTGCCATTACACAGCCGGCTGGTTATGATCCTGCAAAATATGAGTTGTTGCTAAGAGTGTTGGAGAAAGAACCAAACAGGTCTTTTAATCTTATATTAAAACCCGACCTGATGCCGAATCAAAAAACGGACATCAATAATAACGGCCCATTTTCCACGGATATGATCGGTATGAATTATGATTACCCGGAAGCAGGTTATGCAAAACGGCAAGCAATACAAAAGTCGCATGAATTGTACAATAAAGGCTTGCTTTATTTCATAGGACATGATCCACGAATGCCTGCACATTTGCGGACCGAAATGTTGAAATGGGGATATCCAAAAGATGAGTACACTGATAATGATCACTGGTCGTCGCAGATGTATGTACGAGAAGCAAGACGCATGGTGGGAGCGTATGTGATGACGCAGGCCAACTGCCAGGGCAAAGAGCGTGTAACCGATGGCGTAGGGATGGCAGCATACACGATGGACTCACATAACTGCGATAGAATAATCGTTAAAGATAATGGTGTGGCAATGGTAAAAAATGAAGGAGATGTACAGGAAGGTGGCTTTCCTCCATATCCTATTTCTTATCGTTCGCTGATACCAAAAGAACACGAGTGTAAAAATCTGCTGGTGCCCGTGTGCCTGTCCGCTTCGCATATTGCGTATGGGTCTATTAGGATGGAGCCTGTGTTTATGGTATTGGCGCAATCCGCTGCTGTGGCGGCCTGTATTGCTATTGATCAGCAAAGCACTGTTCAAAAAATAGACATAAATAAATTGCAACAAATGATCGGTTCAAATCCGTTGGCCGATGGCAGCACGCCTGATATTTTCATAGATAATGAAGAAACAACTAATGTAGTGGTGAAAGGTTCCTGGAAAAAAAATAGTGATTCAAGAAACAGTTATGCAGCTTCCTGGTTGCAGCCGGATGGTAATGCGACTGAATTTAAATCTGTAAAATTTATTCCTGTTATTCCAAACACGGCAACCTATAATGTGTACACGTACGTTCCAAAAATACAAGGAGCGTCCTCTACGATCATAATTAATATATCTGATGGAGCAATTACTAAATCCGTTAAATTGAATCAGCAGGATGTATTGGTGCAAGGACAGACTTCCGGCGAATGGGTGGCGTTGGGATCGTATAATTTTATTGGCGGCAATAAAGCCTTTGTAGAGATCACCAATGAAAATGCAGACGGAGTTGTGATCGCTGACGCTGTGCTGTTAGTGCCGGTAAGTAAGTAATAAAATGAGGAGTATAAAATTGGAAACTTAAACAGTCAAGTATAGCTTTCCGTTTTCTTCTATATATCTATTTAAACGAAAAAGTGTTTTAATGCTTTCGGATTCTGTATCAAAAGCGGATAATGATTGTATCAGAACCGTACATCCTTCTTTTAGCCTCTTGTGATAATTTGCTGAAAAATAATAGGTTACGTTCTGGCATGACATTGTAATAAGTATGCATGTAGAAACCTCAAACAAAACAATTAAAAACTACGATCATGAAAAAGCAATCAAACACCTTTTTAACTCAGTTAGGAACAGAACAAATAACAAGCTTAACAACCATGGTAAATGAAACACTGGCGAGCGGATACAAAGTAGCAGCCACTAAGATTTTTACCGCCGCAGACCTTTGGAATATTCAAAAGCAGAAAAAAGCATTCGCTACAAGAAGGTACATGTTATAAGGAGATTTAAGGGAGACGGTCGTTCAATATGTTGTTGGAATCATCCGTATAACTATCACAAATGATGATACAATTTATAGTCCCAACAATTTAAGAAACTGCTCTTTGTAATTACTTCCAATTGATATTTCGTTTTTACCAACGAACACCCTGTTCCCTTCTATATGATCGATCCTGGTTTTGTTGATTATAAAAGAACGGTGTATCCTGATAAAAATATCCTTGGGAAGCAACTCTTCAAAACTCGAAAAGGACATGTTTGGTAATAAAGTATTTTGGGTAGTTACTATTTTCGTATAGTTCCCATTTGCTTCTGCAAATAATAGATTACTAAAAAGAACCTGGTACACTTTTCCTTCAGCTTTAATAAAAATAAACTCCCCTGTTTTAGGAGCGCTATTTACTACCGCCGGTTTTCTATCACCCGTTAGTCGTTCCATGGCCTTATCAATTGCGATAATAAAACGCTCTAAAGAAAATGGCTTTAGCAAGTAATCACAAGCGGACAGATCAAAAGCTTCCAATGCAAATTCCTTATAGGCCGTTGTGAAAATTACTTGTGGCGGGTTTTTAATCGTTTTTAAAAAGGCGATGCCGTCGAGTACTGGCATATTAATATCCAGGAAGATAAGTTGAATGGTTTGGGTTTGTATAATTGTTTTGGCCTCTAAGGCATTGGAGCAGGAAGCCTTTTAACTCTCTTTACTATTCTTCGAAATTCAAATATGTAGACACTTTAAATTATTTCCAGAGCATTATTTATAGTATGGCAATTTAGTTTACCTAATACAAGCGATCAGCTTATGGACAAATAATAGTATTTTACAACCTTACAACAAACGAGTAAATAAACAATTGCGATATGAAACAATCCAGGAGAAATTTTATTCAAAAAACTGCAATCAGTGTTGCAGGTGCTGTAAGCATACCTTTTATTAATAAGGCAACTTCATTAAATAACTTTCCCGGCAAACAAGAAAACCTTTTTCCTTTAGGTATTGCGGGTTATACGTTTGCAAAATTCGACCTGGAAAAATCTATCGCAATGATGAAACGGGTTGGAGTGCAAAATCTTTCCCTTAAAGATTTTCATCTGCCGTTGAATAGCGATGATGAAAAAATAAAGTCTGTGATGGCGCAATTTGCGGAGGCAAATATTAATGTATATGCCGTTGGAGTTATTTACATGAAAAGCAAGCAAGCAGTTGACGATGCCTTTGCTTATGCCAAAAAAGTTGGCGTTAATTTGATAGTGGGTGTACCCAATTATGACCTGTTGGATTATACAGAGCAGAAGGTAAAGGAAACCGATATAAGCATAGCGATACATAACCATGGTCCTGAAGATGCCCTGTATCCCGGACCAGGGCAGGTTTATGATCGCATCAAAAACAGGGATCAGCGTATGGGGCTTTGTTTGGATATTGGTCACGCTGTGAGGGCAGGAGCAAATTTGGAGAAGGCAGTAAAAGATTACAAAACGAGGCTGTATGACTTACATATAAAAGATATAAACCTTGCACAAAAAGATGGCAAAGCAATTGAAGTGGGAAGAGGAGTGATCGATTTCAATGCATTTGTAAAAGCGCTTAAGAAGAATAATTATTCAGGTATGTGCAGCATTGAATTTGAAAAAGATATGACGGATCCTTTGCCGGGTTTAGCTGAGTCGGTAGGGTATTTTAAGGGGATCATGTCGGCTTAGGTTCGGTTCTCGTATTGCGGGTAGTTACGATGTTGTACTTTAAATTTTACGGCAGATAAAAAACTTCTTTTAACGACTCTCTAATGGGGGAATTGTCTTCGTTGGTTTCCATTATATCTTTCATATAAGCCTACCACTTTTGTTGTATGGATTCCTTTGGCAGGTCGTCCAATTTAGTTGCATCGTCTACCTGTAAATAAGCGAATAGAACAGTTGTTTCTTCGTCTAAAAAAATAGAAAAGCTGTGAACACCTTTTTTGTCGAATAGTAGTTTAAGTTCGGGCCATATCTCATCATGGCGTTTTTTATATTCTTCTTCACAGCCTTTAAAGAGTTTCATTTTGAAAGCGATGCGTTGCATGTGCTTATTGTTGATTTGTGTTTGAATGAATGTAACGATGGGCAGCAGTTTTAGGAACCTGCGCCTGCTGAGTTTTAGAAATATCTATTACAACTCAGACCTGTATCCCATGTAGGATACTATAAAAAAACTGTCCCAGGGAAGGGGCAGTAGACTTATCATGCGTATATAAGGTTAATTACCTGATGTACTTTAAATCGGATTTTATTTTACAATCACCTTCACGGTGTTGATGGTATTATTTGGTGTGGTGATTTCCAGTTGATAAATACCGGGCGTTAATGTACCAGCAGGCTGGATGTATTCTTTTGCAGATCCTGTTCCATGGATAATTTGCTGCCTGAGAATAGTTTGTCCAACTGAGCTCAGCACCCTTGCTTTATAAGTGCCTGCGATCATATTTTTAAATTCTATCCGGATGATATTATTCGTAACAGGATTGGGATAGATGCGTATACCGGAAGATGCATTTTCAATTTTAACCAGAACAATCTTACTGTATTCTGATTTACCATCGTTGCCGATACTTTGAACGCGGTAGTAATTATTTCCGTTCGCCGCATTGTTATCTAAAAATTGATAAGTGCTGACAACGGCATTTGATGTATTTGCCGGGGTAGCATTTACCTTCACAAAATTCGTCCCATCAGCACTGCGTTCAACCTCAAAAGACCTGGTGTTGATTTCATTTTTTACGGTCCACTCTACCGCTACATCACTTGTCTGCTTTGTTGCTTTAATTGTTTTAAATGTAACCGGCAAAGCGCCTGTGGTGATCTGCTTAAATACAATTCTGAACCTATTAGAATCAGCACTTGCAGCATTGCTATTGATCACAAAAGCATATTTTGATTTAGCTCCAGCATTCAGAATCGTGCTTGTGCCGGTATAGCTGTCTTCCAGCGTTATGGAAAGCAATGGATCAAGACCTTCGGGTTCGAATGCTAACTGGTAGCTGCGTTGTGTGGTATTGGCAAGCACAAGAAAAATAGTGTCTTCAGCACTCAATAATGGCCTTCTTTCAAGTGCCAATATTGTTGAGTTACGCTGGACGGAAATCGTATTTTTTGCATTACCAAATTTAGCCGCATCCTGAATATCCACCTCTTTGTTGAATTTTTTATCGAACTCCACAACAGTGCCGTCCAGTAAATCCAATATGGCAGTACCATTATTGTCATACAAGGTTGCCCTGAAAGACTGGTGTTGTGCAGCGAAGCGGAATGCAGCAAGATTAGCAGTGGTAGCCGACTTAGCTTCTTCCAGGAAAACTAATGAGGCCGGGTTATTTGAGGCGGTTTGTACAAAAAAGGATTGGCCTGATTGTATTATATGGTTCATGCCGCTGGGGCTTGGAACTGATGTGCTGTAAATTCCATCATTATCCACGTCATCAATCGTCACGTAACCACCCTGTTCAGCATTCAGGGATGGATCCCATACCCAAAAACGCTTAGTGATATTATTCCTTACCAGCTTGCCGAAGTCTATAGGGGAAGCATAAGGATTGCCGACTAATGTAAAAGTGTTAATGGTGGATGCTGCGGGGAAGGTTTGTCTTCCTGTTTGTAGTTTTCCTGTGCTGCTTAGGGTTGTATTATTCTTTAGGGCAGGGTTTGTATTCAAAGGATCCCTGTCTCCGCGTACAAAAATAAAGTAAGCAATATTATCTGAAGTGTCTGCGACATTTTTTGACAAAAAGTTGGTCTTTGTATTTGTTACCGGTACAAGGCTCGCACCAACTTTTAAAGAAGGAGTATTTAGTGCGCTCCAATCGATACCATTGGCGCCTGTAGGAATAGAAGCGTTTGCGCCCGTAACATAAGTTCCTACACCTGCTTTATAAACACCTTTATTTTGCCAGTTATCAAAAATAGAACCTGCTCCCGACAGCGGCGCAGTAAACAAGCGCCATGACCGGCGTGCAGGGTAATAACGTTCTACTACTACTTTACCGTTAAAGCCATTACCGCTGTTTACCCGGTTATTTGTAACATCAGCTACTCTGGCAGTACCAAAGGCGTTTGAAACCAATACTATATTATCGCCGGTGGTGATTGTGCTGTTATTTACATTTCCGAAAGCCAGCGCTCCGCTGATCTTTAGTAAATCGTTTGGTACACTGGAAACCACCAGGCCCGCCGGGTTAGAAACGGTAAGATTATTGATCGTGCTGGATGAAAAATTACTTCCTGCAATTGCCTGAGCTGAGCTGCCGGTCATTTCAAGCGTGCCGCCCGTTATGATGATTGCCTGGCTACTATTGATTGCTCCCGAAATTTTTAGTGTACCATCGGTTAGTGTAACAGATGCATTAGCTGCAATTGTCAAATTATTAGCGAAGGCAGTGCCTGAAGAGATGATCGGGTTATTGGCTGTAGCAGGAATGGTAATATTCGTTCCTGCGGTTGGACCCGCCCCGGTACACCAGTTCTGTCCATCGTTCCAGTCCGTTGTAATTCCTCGCCATTCACCAAAGGTACCAACAGTTATGGTGGCCGATTCTGTAAGTTCTGCTGCTATTGCGGTACAATTTGCATCGGATAAACTAGCAATGGTGATGGTTGTTGTTGATACCGGGCTTACACTAATGGTGATGGGGCTGTTGTTTCCACTAAATGTTTGACCATTAGATAGGGTTCCGTTCCATGGCCCATTTCCGGTAAGATGAATGCTGAGTGTTGCGCTGCTGCCATTGCAGATCATTTGGCTCCCGCTAATGGAAGCGGTCGGTTTAGCACTGTTTGCGATAATTGCGCTACCAGTCATTGTTTGGCTGCAAGTGGTAGTTGCATTAGTAGCAACAACGGTATAAGTACCGGCAGATGTTTGCAAACCGAAACTAATCGCTGAGCCTGTTCCTGCAACAGGATTTCCGGTGTTAACCTCGCCTGATTTCAACTGGTAATTTACACTGCTCTGTGAACCTCCAAGGCCAACCGTTACACCTGTGCTTCCTGCGCAGTACCAACCACCCCCGGTTACCGAATATAAGGGAGGTAATGCGTTTATAGTAACGACTGCATTGCCAGTCATTGTCTGGATACAGGTGGTATTTGCATTGGTAGCAACCACTGTATATGTACCTGCGGAAGTTTGGGTGCCGAAGCTTATTGCCGAGCCTGTTCCTGCAACCGGGCTGCCCGTATTCACGCCAGCCAATCTCAACTGGTAATTTATACCGCCCTGCGAACCTTCAAGACCAATCATCACACCAGTGCTTCCTGCACAATACGGGCCACCCCCGGTTACTGAATATAAGACAGGTAATTCGTTGATAGTAATAACTGCGTTGTTCGTCATTACCTGGGTACAATTAGTGGTTGCATTGGTGGCAATTACTGTATATGTTCCTGCGGAAGTTTGTGTGCCGAAGCTGATTGCAGCGCCTGTACCGGCCACAGGACTTCCGGTGTTATCTCCGCCTATTTTTAACTGGTAGTTTACCCCGCTTTGTGAGCCTCCAAGGCCAACTGCTACACCGGTACTTCCGCTGCAATAAACGCCGCCGCCGGTTACTGAATATAGCGTAGGTACGGCATTTACTGTAATAGCCGCACTCCCCGTCATAGTTTGACTACAATTGGTGGTTGCACTGGTAGCAACTATCGTGTATGTACCCACAGAAGTTTGTAGGCCAAAGCTAATCGCAGCGCCTGTACCGGCCACAGGACTTCCGGTATTAACACCACCTATTTTTAACTGATAGTTTACTCCGCTCTGTGAACCTCCGAGGCCCACCTCCACACCTGTACTTCCGATGCAATAAGCGCCACCACCTGTTGCCGAATATAACGTAGGTAAGGCATTTACTGTAATGGCTGCGCTACCCGTCATAGTTTGACTACAGGTGGTAGTTGAATTGGTGGCAACTATTGTGTATGTACCTGCGGAAGTTTGAGTGCCGAAGCTGATTGCAGCGCCTGTACCTGCGAGAGGGCTTCCGGTGTTAACTCCACCTTTTTTTAACTGATAGGTTACTCCGCCCTGCGAACCTCCAAGGCCAACCGCTATACCGCTACTTCCATTGCAATAGGCGCCACCGCCGGTTACTGAATATAGGGTAGGTAAAGCAATTACTGTAATGGCCGCACTTCCCGTCATAGTTCGACTACAATTTGCAATTGCGTTGGCAGCTACTACCGTGTATGTACCTGCAGAAGTTTGTGTGCCGAAACTAATCGCAGCACCTGTACCTTGAACAGGGCTTCCGGTGTTAACTCCAGCTAATTTCAACTGATAGTCTACACCAATTTCCGAACCCGCAAGCCCCACTGCTATGCCGGCGCCTCCTGCGCAGTAAGCACCACCGCCCGTAACGGAATACAGGGTTGGAAACGGCGCAACCACTACTGATACCGTTTTACTGGCAAGCGGATCTCCCGTAGCTTTTACTGCGCAAGTAATGGTATACGTGGCAGCCACCGAAGGAGTAATGCTGGTGCTGGCGCCGGTATTACTGGTAAAAGTTCCGGACGAAGGGCTGATTGACCAGCTATAACTAAAGCTCACACTGGAAGTACGATCTGGCGTAATAGTAAGTGCAATAGCACTTCCCAGGCAAACTGCAGGGCTGGCTGTAATCGTAAATTGAGGAAGACCACCTAACTGGTTAAATTCTTCGAAAGAAAAGGCTGCGTTATTGGAGTTATCGCTCGATACCGAAATAATGGTGCCACCTACAATTAGTCTTTGCGAAGCATTACCATTGCCTGAGATTGGTTGCAGACCGGGTGCGCCCGAATTAACGACGATTGTAGTACCGGCAGTAAAGGTCAAATCTGCATTGGTGATCCAGTTTATCTGGCCATTAGGTGCATTGATAATAACGCTGGTGAAATTTGACAACGACACATTGGAGGACATGGTAAGTGTTCCGTTTATTGTAAGTATGCCGGATTGTCCCGTGATAGCAGTGGCATTGATGTTGGCCCCTGAGGCGACTGTATAATCAGCGAAGGCAGATAGGCCCGTTAAAACGCTGACCACGCAAAATAAAAAGCTTCTGAAAACTTTTGATGCGGTGTAATACTGAGCAGGTCTTTTTGCTCCAGGCAATGAGACCGCCGTTCCTTCTTTGATAAATGGGTTTTGTAAAGGTTTTCTCATAGCTTTTGGTTTAACATAGGATGTGGCAATGCGGTTGTGTTAAAAGCGGTATGATTCGAATGTGTAGAGCGTATTCCTAAAAACAAATTCACGATTCCTGGAAAGATCGGTGATTACATGATCACTGTTGAGAACAAGTAGGGTTGTTGCTTGCGCAGTGGCCTCAAAAAAATAGAAGACCGTGAACTTCAGAAGGTTTGAAAATGTGTATAGCATTTTTTACTATGGGGCAAAAGAAAAAACAATATTTTAAATTG
This sequence comes from Ferruginibacter sp., assembly GCA_039922055.1. Classification (GTDB taxonomy): domain Bacteria; phylum Bacteroidota; class Bacteroidia; order Chitinophagales; family Chitinophagaceae; genus Ferruginibacter. Next base: position 539 of record JBDSAP010000357.1, on the reverse strand, counting down.
ACCGGAGCAGAGATAAAAAATTATAATGTTCCGCCGGCTTGTTGTTTTTTCAGCATGTAAGGCAGCTAAAATATTTTGCACCTTGTAAGAGAACTAAGTCTTTAACGCAGCTTATTGTTATTTATTGAGTGAAGTGAATATTGAATTTTATTCTTAAAATAATCGCCAGAATGGGTGTAGGCTTCCGACCGCTGTTCTATAGTTACTAATCCACGATTTTATAGAACTTATTCCAGGAAAATTATGCCGGTATTTTTTTTAAATGATTGAGGTTCATTTAGTTTTATTGTAGCAGTAATGATGGATAGCGGTCGGGAGATGTGCGTCTGCGGAATTGGGTATATTTTTTTTTGCTCATAAAAAAGGCAGAGATTAAACAATCTCTGCCTTTTTATATGCCATATTTATTTTAGTTATTTAACGCGGAGCTAACCCTGAAAGGGTTGAATTTGAATAGCCGTGGGTGAAACCCACGGACATAGAGATTGTTACCATACCCTACCAACCCCAACGGGGTTGAACAATTTATTTTCTACGGT
>JBDSAP010000356.1:0-3355 GCA_039922055.1 Ferruginibacter sp. | reverse complement strand
CTTGTTCGGTAGTAAGATCGAGATAATCGTAAAAGATACCTTTCTCAAAAATATTGGTATCATCAGCAAACAATAAAAACACCAGTCGCACCAGGTATAGTTCCAATGCATGGCCCTCGTAACCGATCTCTTTTAATTTATCATGCAGCCTGCCCATTAGTTCGGCGGCTTCAATGTTTACAGGGTCCTGCTCTTTGTAAGTTCGTTTTTGATAGCCGGCAATAAAACCGAATAGGTGCACATTATCCACCAGTTTAGAGAGCGTGAAATCGTATTGCTGGTTGTCTTCGAGATCGTACAATTTAAAGCGTTCAAAGTCGCTTACGAGTATGTAGCGGGGAAGTTCTTTTTCTGTTAGTCCGGGGAAATAATCTTTGGCTTGCTGGTAGGCTTTCTGCAAATCTTTGCCACGGCTTTTGTGTTCAATGAGGATGACGCCTTTCCAGAGGAGATCTATATAACCTTGTTTGTCATCAATCTTTTTTACCTGCTGTTCAAAACTGGCAACTCTTCTGCGGCTAATTCCAAACACATTGAAGAAATCGTCCCAAAAGCTTTTTGCTTCTGCGTCCTCACTATTTTCATGCTGCCACTCTTTACTAAAAGTAGTGGCCCTGCTTTTAATTTCATTCCAGCTTAAGGGCATCGTTATTGGATAAGTATCTGTAAATATAAGGTTTTAAAACTGCCCTTATATATTTCCAAAGGCGTTCAAATTGTCACACGTAGAGTTCAATTAATTTCTTAAATTCCTGGTGTAAACCCATCACTGCATTACTTCACTAATTTGAATCACTGCTTGAGTATTGGTGTAGTTTGGAATGTCAGCCCTAATTTTTTCCGCAACGGGTTTGAAGGAATTTTGGAAAGCCGAAAGCCTATCGAAGTACAAATATCCAATGGCGAGAAAGGGCACCGGCGCACCGGGTGTTCCGCTGGCTATTCCCTTGTCAATTGCTAATAGCTTCAATGAATCGCCTAGTAAACGTGCAACCATTGGCATGTGTTTATTAACATAGTAGTCCATATCAAATGTTTTTCCCTCGCCATTTGGATATAATATGGTCACTTTTATCATACCCTTTTTTGCGTCGGAAGTATTGGTGGATGTTTTCTGTTGAAAGGCGAAAAGGAATCCAACGACTACAACAATCAAGATAATTTTAAGCTTCATTTTAATTGGGTTTAGTAATTTTTTCAAAGTACAAAATAAAAGTTTGCTTCACCGATTTATTTAAGTGGGTCTTCACGAACCACGGCTGGGGAGGAGTTGCCGGGAATAAGAATAGAACATTTGCAATGTAGCCGACACAACCAGGGCATTCATTTCTTCAGTGCACGCATTTGTAAAGTATGCGACAGGCTACTGCTATGCTGTACAATTACTTTGTGGTTTAAAAAACATAACATGAAAAAAGAATTAATAAATTCAAAAACATTAAAAGCCATTGCTACTTATTGCAATGCTGAAAGTAACCCCGTGACCATTTTACTGAAACTGATGTTTATTGTAGTTGTACTGCTTACATCATTGATCAATTTTGCGAAGGCACAAAAAGCCAATGGCAAATATTATAATAATGTAGATGCCAATGGAGTGATTCTAAGTGGATATGATCCGGTGGCATTTTATACAGATAACCAACCTGTAAAAGGAGATGCCAAATTTCAATATACTTATGAAGATGCGATCTACTACTTCGCATCCCAGGATCATCTTGACCAGTTTAAAGCCAACCCTGAAAAGTATAAAACGCAATTTGGTGGTTGGTGCGCCTATGCTGTTTCCTTAGGCCGTGTTGCTCCAATTGATGTAAACACTTTTTCTATAGTAGATGGAAGATTGTTTATTCAACATAATCAGCGTGCAGTAAATGGCTGGAACAAAGATGTACCAGGTAATATAACGAAAGCTGATAAATACTGGCCGGTCGTTACTGAGCACAACGGACAACAAATAACCACAGCAGAGGAAAGTGAATTTTATAACAACACAAATGGGGATGGGATTATTCTGGATGGCTATGATCCTGTTGCATATTTCACAGATAAGATGGCTGTAAAAGGCGACCCGCAATTTACCGCACGCTACAACGGCGCTACTTATTTATTTGCTTCGCAAGATCATGCAGATATGTTTAAAGAGCATCCCGAACTGTATGCTCCTTTGTATGGTTCTTTTTGCGGTTATGCAATGGCTTTTGGCAGAAGACGCCCCGTGAATCCTGAGTATTGGAATATCGTGGACGGTCATTTAATATTACAACACTCGAAAGGCGCCTGGCAATTATTCAACAAGGATACACTCAAATTCAAGGCACAGGCTGATGAACAATGGCCGGCCATTTTGAAAGAGAATGCAGGCAAGAAAGTAAAATATGACAGACCTGTATAAATGAACTCCAATCTCTGTAAAAGAATTTACACAACACTAAAAATATAAGAACAACATCATGAAAAAAATAATTCTGTTCAGCGTTATTATGGCGGGTATCTGTACGGCTTGTCCGGCACAGGTGCTTACGCAAAAAAATATATCGCTGGATGCAGCAAAAAAAATTGTGGCAGAAGCAGTAAAATCCGCGAGAGCGAACAATGCGCCTGGTGGTGCTATTGCGATAGTGGATGCGGGTGGCAATTTAATTTACCTGGAAAAATTAGATGGCACTTTTGCAGCGGCAAGCGAAGTCGCGATAAAGAAAGCTAATACCGCCGCCCTTTTTAAAGCGCCTTCTTCCAAATTGGAAAATTCTATCAATGGCGGCAGGCAGGCATTAATAACTGTTGGTCACACATTTTTGCAGGGAGGCATACCCGTTATTTATGAAGGGCAGGTGATTGGTGCCATCGGCGTGAGTGGCAGCGCCAGCGCCCAACAGGATGAAGACATTGCAAATGCAGGAGCAAAAACAACCCTTTAAACTATCAACATTATGATCAGGATCTATAAACTTATGGCCATACAATTACTCCTGTTAATTATCCTTCTATTAGCTGCGATAATTACTTTTTCACAGGAGTCACGACAGTTGGCTGTAGACAAGCCTGCCGCTATCGCCGATCTCAAAACTTTGGCAGGCGCCAGTTTAGTGAATGCAAAATGGTTCGTGCAGAATGCTCATGTGGTGGATGCAGGTTTCAAAGCGCCGGGACCCGGTATTAATGGTGATCCGTTGCCATTGTATGCCACAGGCACTACTATAAAAACACATGCAATTCACCCACAGATTGGCATGGCTAATTTTGATGCTGGTTTTACACCAATAGCCGCGGATGCACTGGAACGCAGACAGGGAACAGGCTTATTTTCTTTTGTATGGTATAAAGTGGAGTTAATAGTTCCCACTGTTATTGG
>JBDSAP010000355.1:0-8706 GCA_039922055.1 Ferruginibacter sp. | reverse complement strand
TATTATTCATCGATGCGGATTTTTCAGATTATCCTGAGGAAGCCATTTCTATCCTGCAACCGATCATTAATGGGCAGGCAGATATGGTGATCGGGTCAAGGGCGCTGGGCAATAAAGAGAAAGGTTCTATGACTGTTCCGCAGGTGTTCGGTACCTGGCTTGCCACCACGTTACTGAGGCTGATCTATAAAGTTAGGTTTACGGATCTTGGTCCTTTTCGTGCGATAAAGTTTGATAAGCTGCTTGCCTTAAAAATGCAGGACACCACTTATGGCTGGACGGTTGAAATGCAATTGAAAGCTGCCCGTCAAAAATTGGTTTGTGCTGAAGTGCCGGTCAACTATCGGAGGCGGGTAGGTGTTTCAAAAATAAGTGGTACGGTGAAAGGCACAATCCTCGCAGGGTACAAAATTCTATATACCATTTTCAAATACGTATAATGAAGATAGCCGCGATAAAAAGAATTATCCTGCTGGTCTTTATTGCGCTTATCGCTATTGCTTCTTATACGGCCATCGGCTATTTTATACCACGTACTTTTTTTGCAGAATTAATGCTTTTCGCAGGAGTTGTTTTTCTCTTATACTTCTGCTGTATAATGAAAGTATTTGCTGCAAATAATTTTAAAATACTCCTGTTCTTTTCGCTACTGTTCCGGCTGGTTTTCCTGTTTGCGATCCCGCAGTTATCTGATGATCATTTTCGCTTTATGTGGGATGGAATATTAACTGCACATAATATAAGTCCCTATTTGTACACACCCGAGTCAATTACGCATATCAATGACAGTGCGCTTTCACCTTTTATGCAGGAGTTGAAGATGAACATGAATTCACCTTCCTATTTTTCGGTTTACCCGCCTGTACTGCAACTTATTTTTTACAGTTGTGTTAAGCTGAGTGGCGACAGTATTTTATCGTTTGTTTTCTCCTTACGAATATTTACCATAGCGGCAGAACTCGGCACCATTTACCTGCTGATAAAAATACTGGAGCGTTTAAAACAACCAGCGCACAAAGTATTACTCTACGCACTGAATCCATTGGTGATCATTGAATTTGCAGGCAATCTTCACGGCGAATCCTTTATGATCTTTTTTCTTGCACTGTCTTTTTATTTTTTAATAAAAGAAAAATCAACCTGGTCGGCTATATTTTTAGGCATTGCAGTTTCCACTAAGTTATTACCGCTGATTTTTTTACCTGCAATATTTTATTTCACAGGACGGAAGAATGGGTGGAAGTATTTTATTGTAACTATACTCACGACAGTTATCACTTTCTTGCCTTTTATGAATAGCGCCATGGTTAGTCACATTGCCTCCAGTATCGGATTGTATTTTGACAAATTCGAATTCAATGCAAGTATTTATTATCTGCTGCTATGGGTTGGATACGATATTACAGGAGTTAATGTCATTATTATTTTAGGAAAAATATTGCCGGTGTTTGCAATGATCTTTATAATGAAACTGGCAATGCGATATAACTTATCAGATCTTGAACGTTTTTTTAGCTTGCTGCTTTTTACTCTTGTTGTATATTATTTATTTAGCCTGGTAGTACATCCCTGGTATATAACCGTGCTTGTGTTTTTGTCCGTATTTACCAGGTTTAAATTTGCATTGATTTGGTCAGCTTTGATCATGCTGACTTATAGTGCCTATTTACAAAAGCCTTACCAGGAAATCTTATGGATCACTGCATTGGAGTATATGATCCTCGCCGTGATAATCTTTGCAGAACTTAGATTTATAAAGTTTACACCTTTTAAAAAGGTGTAAACTTTTTATGCAGCTTCCATATTCACGACAGGTAATTTCTTCTTCGTAGCCTTCGGTGAATTTTGAAAAAGGCTGAAATAACTTACGGCTCCATATCCAAGCGCCAACAATATAAAAAACGGCAGCAGTGAAAGATCACCCAAAATAAATGACAGGTAAATTCCAAATACAAAATATAGTGGCAGCAAAGCCTCTGCAATGGTGAGCTTGTTTATTGTAGCTCTTATATACTTATTACCCGACCATTGATCTGCCTGTGAGATCACATTAAACTTTGGGGTACGAATAAAAGCAGTTTTGTGACCAAAATATCCTTCCAACACTGCGATGGTATTATGCAAAGACAAACCCATTGACAGCGAAAGAAATGATGGAAAGGTTTTCAAAAATGAAATGATTGCTTTCCATTTGTTTTTCTGCTGAATTGCCACCGAAGCAAAGAAAAGCAGCACCAAAATATAGAAACCGCTGAAGAAAATATTTGCTATTCCATAGATATTTGAATAGTCGGCAAACCGATCACGTATCATTAACATTGGTATACTTAAAATAGAAAAAATAAATACGCACACAAACACCCCACTCGTCAGAAGGTGTATTATCCCATGCCACTTTACATGCAGCGGCTTATCAGAGCGCATCACTTTCCATAAGTGCTTCCGGGCTGTTTCTGCGCCTCCCTTATTCCACCTGAATTGCTGTGTTTTTATAGCGCTCATCACCGGCGGCAATTCAGAGGGAGCGCTCACTTCTTCCAGGTAAACAAATTTCCAGTTTTTCAATTGTGCCCTATAGCTAAGATCAAGGTCTTCCGTTAGCGTGTCTGCCTGCCAGTTACCTGCATCTGTAATGCAATCCTTCCGCCAAACACCGGCTGTGCCATTGAAGTTGATAAATCCTCCTGCAATATTTCTTCCTACCTGCTCGATAGAAAAGTGTGAGTCAAGTGCAAAGGCTTGCACCCTGGTAAGCAATGAATAGGATTTGTTTAACCAGGTCCACCTGGTTTGCACCATCCCTACATTTTTATCCGCAAAATGAGAAACTGTATTACGCAAAAAAGACCTGCCTGGTAAAAAGTCCGCGTCAAATATGGCGATCAGTTCACCACTTGCTTTTGATAAACCTTCTTTTAGTGCGCCGGCTTTATAACCTGTGCGAACTGTTCGATGAATATGCTGTATGTTAATGCTATTTTTCAACTGCGAAACCTTATCAGCAACGATACCAAATGTTTCATCCGTGGAATCATCGAGCACCTGTATTTCAAATCTATCTGTTGGATAATCGAGGTTTGCAATGCAATCGATCAATCGCCCTGCAACATATTTTTCATTGTATATGGGGAGTTGTACCGTCACGAATGGCAGCGAAGAAAAAGATTCGCTGGGTTGCTGATCGGTTGTATATTTCTTTTTATAAAACAGGTAACGGAACAGCAGGTGTGCCTGTGTTAAACTGTATAAGAAGATAAAGCCTAATGAAGCGGTATATAATACGATCACGATAACAACTAATATCTTAATAACTGTATCCATCTTAATTTAAGCAACTACTGAAATACCGTCTTTACCAATGATGATCGGGTCAATATTTAACCTGTTCTTTTCATTTACATTCTCCAATTTTAAAACGCCTCTCGGACAAACCGCTGCACAAATCCCACATCCTACACAGGAGGCTCTCACAATGTTCTCACCTTTTTGAGCGTAAGCCCTTACATCAATTCCCATCTCGCAGTACGTAGAACAATTGCCGCAGGAAATACACTGACCGCCATTGGTAGTAATTCTAAATTTTGAAAAAAGCTTTTGCTGCAATCCCAATATAGCAGCCATCGGGCAACCAAACCTGCACCAAACCCGGCTTCCCATCAAAGGATAAAAGCCAACACCGATCACACCGCTAAATGCCGACCCGATAAAAAATCCATACCAGGAGCGAAGCAGGGTACTGTCAGCGAAAAATATTTGTTGCCGGCCCACTGCAAAATTCAGCAGGATTGTACCCACAACTATAATGCCCAATGATGCCAGTGTATACCTTGCATCCGTATCCAATCGCTTACGCCGGAAAATGAAAATGGCAGCAATGATCAATGATAAAAGGACGGCTACGCCTATGGTAAATCTCGTCCTGGTAATGAAGCCTTTATTCGCATCATCTCCCAAAAATGTATACAGTACCGCAATGGTAGTAATGGTAATAAATACCAAAATAAGATGAACGCTCCAGCGCTCAAATTTCCAGGCACTCAGTTTTTTATTCGACAACTGGCGAAATGGATCACCCGCAGTTTCGGCCAACCCACCGCAGCCACATACCCAGGAGCAATACCACCGCTTGCCATAAAAATAAGTAAGGATAGGAGTAACGATAAATATCATCGCAATACCTGCGATTAGCATGAACATACCAAGGTTGCCGCCCTCCAACATCCCCTTCAAATGCCATTGTTCGAAAAAATAATAATTCAGCGGCCACAGGTTTTTAATGTCTTTCGAAAAATAAGGAAGGGTAGGGTTGAGCTTCGTTAATATTTCAGGAATAAGAAATGCAAAAGCAAGCTGGAAAAACATCACAGATATTGTTCTCACCAGTTGATATTTGTTGTGCCGGTATTTTAAAATAAATTTATAGCCGAACCCAAGAATCGCCATCGTGTATAAAGTGCCGTACACAAACCATTGACTCGCCTGGTGCCCATTTAAAAAATTACTCAACGGATCAAAAAAGCCAACAAGTCCTGTATTGGACACGCCATCCTTACCCATGCCCAAATATTGCGGAAACCAATATAAAAAAACATAGAGCGCAGTAAGAATGATCCCAAGTCCCCATGCCAATATGCCCCTGCCCGAAATACTTTTGAAGAAAACACCGTTGTTCTTTATGCCCTGCGGCAGATTTTTATACAAGCTGTTCGAATAAATAACAGTGCCCGAAAGCACCAGGCAAATGGAGGCTGCAAGCCACCAGGCTTTGAAAGGGAAATTGAGGTTGAATAAAGCGAGCAATAAAATAAACAGTCCCGCAAAACCCATCGCCAGGGACAACTTCTGAATGCCAGTGAGACCCGCTTCTTCAGGGTTTGCTAATGATAAACTTACAGGAGGCTTATTCATACAATGAAGTTGTTGGTGAATATTCTTTTTCAAAAGCAAGCCTGATCAAGGGCTCATGTTTCGAATACATCTCAGGATCAAAATTCGCCTTATGCAAATTTTTTATAATGGTATCTACAGAAAGTTTCCGGTCAAGCACCTCGTTAAAAAATTCCTGCCGCATTCTTATACCCAGGCAATTAATTCCCAGGAACATTCTTGTATCCTTATCATACGAGATCCGGATAGACTTTTTGCCATCTGGATGCTCCCAATAAAATTGCATTTCGTAAGGTCGCTTTTTAGCCCAAACCCAACCATAAGTTTGATACTCGATATCAAAAAATTTTGCTGAGTTGAACCAGTGGCCGGGTTGATATGCAGTTCGTTTGCCGCAAACGGTTTGCGCAAGCGTTTCACCCATTATCCTGCCGGTATACCAAACCGCCTCAACAGTTTTACGTTGATCAATTGCTCGCTGCTGTTCGGCACAATCGCCAATAGCAAATATATCTTCAATATTAGTTTCGAGATATTCATTCACCAATACTCCTTTGTTTAAATTGATACCCGAATTTTTTAGAAAATCCACGTTGGGCGAAACACCAGAAGTAAGGCCCACCACCCCGCACCCGATCCTTTCACCTGCGTTAGTAATAACTGCGCTGGCATTGCCATTCGCATCGGGCAATATTTCTGTAAGCGTAGTATTCAGCCGCAGGTCTATATGATGTTCTTTAATATGGCGATTGATCATTGCTGATTCTTCAGCAGGTAATATGCTTCCCCAAAAACCATTTTCCCTCACTAAAAAAGTCACTGGAATATTTCTTGAATGAAGCATTTCGGCCATCTCAATACCAATAAGGCCACCACCCACAATCACAGCACGTTTACAATTATTTGTACAACGCTCCAGGTTCTCCAGGTCTTGTTTGCTATACATTCCCATAACTCCGCCGAGCTCTTGTCCGGGCCAATCAAATTTATTTGGCTTCGAACCTGTGGCAATAACAAGCTGGTCATAAGCAACCGATTCGCCATTATCTAATCCAACTGTTTTTGCAGACACCTCTATCTTCTTAACGAAAGCTTTAACCAGGTTGATCTTGTTTTTTTTCCAAAAATTATTTTCGTACGGCTGTATATGTTCAAATTTCATGTGCCCCATATACACATACATCAATGCCGTTCTCGAAAAAAAATATTCCGCTTCTGCGGAGATCACTGTAATGTGATGATCGGAATTTTTTCTTGTGTTGATCGCACAGGTAATGCCCGCTATTCCGTTTCCTATGATCACAATATTTTTTGTTGGTACACTCATGGCAAATGTCTTCTGTTAATTATTGCTCATTCAAATTCCAATTGTAATCAAGGTAACTTATATCAGCGTTCTTATCAATTTTTACAGGAGCATATTGATTGATGAAATCAATTTTTGAATGGCCGCCAACCTTAAAATCTCCCCCGAACCAATCAAATATCTTAGACAATTTTGGGCTATTAGTACTCACCTGATTTTTGCTATTATCCATTAAAAAGTTCTTTGCCGCATTGTTCAACTGGTTATCGAGTTCATTCGCTTCATAAGCGCTATTCTGCAATTTCGGACAACTAATTGAGGCACAAACAATGGTGAAATGAATGCGGGGCTCTTCCATTTTACGAAGCCTGCGATGCTCAATATCGTTTAGGCTCATCTTATCGCCGCCGATGGAAAAAAAGTTTTTATCCCAAACCGTATTTACAAAGATCACCGATACGGCTGGATTAAGATCTTTAATGCTTTTTACCGGGTAGTTGTCAGTGATAAGCTTTACTGTAAAAGCATTGTAGGCATTTATCCAAAATGCAAGCACTTCATTTTTACTCCAGTTTTTTCCCGGTTTTTGCTTGCTTAGTATCGCTAAATATTCATTCAGTTTTGCCGCATCGGTTTTCATTCCCTTGTAATTTACCATGCCAGCACTGTTAACATATTTTTGCAGCAAGGCAGTCCATTTTTCGTGAGTAGGCGCTTTCGAAATATTATTTTGTGCGGAAGTACAACCCGCTAACACCACCGCTGAAAATAATATGGTAAATATTTTCTTCATAGTTTATTTCAACACGTTAGTTTTTATTTTTTTTGTTAACCAGCATTTGTTTTTCAAATTAGCATTGTTGCGTCGCACTCTTGTGCCGCATACCAATGTGGAGCTTTACCCACAGGTTCTGACAAACAATATTCAGTAAAAGTTGCCGGCATCAATTATAAGAACATCAAAAACTAATGACCATCTAAACGTCAATAGAGTGACCTTTCAATATACTTCAAAATGTTCGCAAAGGTTTTCAAGATCATCAATCAAAATTTCGTTTTTAACATTTTGTAAATGGGGCATTTAGAAAACATGTTTTTGATTCTTACCAACTTCTACCCGGACATCATGATTTTATATAAAAACAAGACGCAGGAAAAATAAGGAATAAACATCATCAGCTTTCCGCATCCAAATTTATTTGCTCCAATAAATATTGAGGCACATCTTTTTCTTCATCTATATCATTCAATGTTACGAGCAATTCAAAACGTATCCCGGATGTGGTAAGATCTTTTATAGTTTCGGTTAATACACTGCCTGTACTCCAGCTTTTATTTTCAAATAAAAAGGACAGGAGCGGAGGCTTCATTCCAAGCAAATAATAACCTCCATCAGCCGAAGGGCCAACAACGATATCCGTTTCATCCAATACATCAAAGGCATGGCTGATCAATTTACTTTCTAACTCAAGGCAATCACTGCCAATGATAAGTAACCGCTCATAACCCTCGTTAAATAATTGGTTGAAAGCATTCGACATTCGTTCGCCCAAGTCAGCACCATGCTGCAATCTTTTATGAAAATTATCATTTTGCCAACTATCATTTTCATTTATAAAGTCTGCGTAGTAAACGAATTTATCGCAGTCAAGCTGTTCCGTTATTTCACAAGTATGTTGCAGTAAAATTTTATAGATCAATAAAGCTTTCTCTGGTCCCATAGTATTTGCCAGCCTCGTTTTTACCTCGCCTGCAATTGGATTTCGGATAAAAATTATCAACGCTTTTTTCATTCAAATCTTTATTTTATCCGCAAAATTACTGTGAGCTTACACATTTGCTGGTCTGCTACTTTACAAATACTTCAGCGATATAAACACCCGAGCTGTTCTTTGCAATATCGCCGCTATAAAATGCATAAGGCTGCGGAATATCTTCCTGTAAATAAAAGCTGGTACAACTACTGCTCAGTGCCTCAAACACAAGCGTAAAACGAATAAAATCATTCTCTGTAAGATGGAAAGTCCAGTGGGGCATGATCGAGATATTGAACGCCTTGATTAGCTTACAGCGGATCCCGGTATTTTCTATAAGAAATGTACTTGGCCAGATACGAACTCCCGACGGCTCATCGGTAAAATATCGGCAATGAACAATTGTACATTGCTCTGTTTGTTCCGCTATCAGTTCCTTTATCGCCGCATCAATTTCAACCTGCGGCTTTGCAATAGTAAGGCTATCCATTTATAATTATGTTGTATAAAGCTGTAGATGCAAAATTACAAGGTGGGCTGGTTATTCATCCGTGTTGTTTAACTCCGCAAGCAATTTAACCGGTAATTGTTTGTTTGCATTGGCGCCCATTTTTTTTAATTCTTCCACCCTGGTAATAATGTTTCCGCGGCCGCTGCTCAATTGTTTAAAGGCGCTGTTGTAACAATTACTTGCATCCTCCAGCTTCTTACCAACCTGTTCAAGGTTTTCTAAAAAGCCTACAAACTTATCATATAGTG
>JBDSAP010000354.1:0-7331 GCA_039922055.1 Ferruginibacter sp. | reverse complement strand
CAAAATTATTGCTAACGCCTACACTCGCTTTCTCTTTCAATAGTGTAGTTAATTTGTTAACTAAAAGTTCCAGGATATCGCCTTCGTTTTTCTCATGTGTTTTTTCGATCTTATCCAGGCTTGCCTTCTCTCTTACTTTAGCATTCTTATCCTTCTTGGCACGCTGAAATAATTTCTTATTGATCACAACGCCTTCTGTACCGCTTGGTGCTTTCAACGAGGCATCTTTTGCATCACCAGCTTTATCTCCAAAGATGGCACGCAACAACTTCTCTTCAGGAGTTGGATCGCTTTCACCTTTTGGAGTGATCTTACCGATAATGATATCGCCTTCTTTGATATGAGCACCAATACGAATAATACCATTTTGATCAAGATCTTTGGTTGCTTCCTCACTCACGTTCGGAATATCCGGAGTCAATTCTTCTTCACCTAATTTTGTATCTCTCACTTCAGTTTCAAACTCACTGATATGGATAGAAGTAAACAGATCTTCTTTTACAACCTTCTCAGAAATTACAATCGCATCTTCAAAGTTGTAACCTTTCCATGGCATGAATGCCACTTTCAGGTTACGGCCCAATGCCATTTCACCACCCTTTGTTGCATAACCTTCTGTAAGGAAATCGCCTTCTACCACTTTCTGTCCTTTAACAACAGCAGGGCGCAGGTTGATACATGTTTCCTGGTTGGTGCGGATGAACTTGGTTACCTTATATATTTTCAAATCTTCTTCAAAGCTTACCAATTGCTGCATTTCACTGCGGTTGTAACGAACATGAATTTCATTACCATCCACATACTCCACCACACCGGTACCTTCTGCATGTAACTGAATCCTTGCATCACGGGCAGCTTTACCTTCCAAACCAGTACCAACAATCGGAGATTCAAGTCTGATCAATGGTACAGCCTGGCGTTGCATGTTCGAACCCATCAAGGCACGGTTAGCATCATCATGCTCAAGGAACGGAATTAAAGATGCACTTAAACCAACGATCTGGTTTGGCGCAACATCCATATATTCCACATCACCTTTATCTAAGATCGGGAAGTCACCTGTTTGACGACTCTTGATTTTATCTTCTATGAAATTTCCTTTTTCGTCCATTGGAATATTAGCCTGTGCGATCTTCGCAAGGTCTTCCTCCTCTGCACTTAGGAAAGTAATCTTCTTCATATCAGCCTTACCATCTGTTACCTTATGGTAAGGAGTTTCAATAAAGCCCATATCATTGATCTTGGCATGTACGCAAAGCGTAGAGATCAAACCAATGTTTGGACCTTCTGGTGTTTCAATCGTACAAAGACGGCCATAATGAGAGTAGTGAACGTCGCGAACCTCAAAACCAGCTCTCTCACGACTTAAACCACCGGGTCCAAGTGCGGAGATACGACGCTTATGCGTGATCTCACTTAAAGGATTTGTTTGATCCAAAAACTGGGATAACTGCGATGTACCAAAGAATGAATTGATAACAGAAGATAAAGTTCTTGCGTTAATCAGATCCACCGGAGTGAATACCTCATTATCACGCACGTTCATCCTTTCACGGATGGTACGAGCCATACGAGCAAGGCCGACACCAAACTGAGCGTATAATTGCTCCCCTACTGTACGCACACGACGGTTACTAAGGTGATCAATATCATCCACTTCGCTTTTGCCATTGGTAAGTTGTACCAGGGTTTTGATGATGGCAATGATATCGTCTTTGGTCAATACCTTTTTCTCGATAGGGAAATGCAATCCCAAACGACGATTGATCTTATAACGACCAACCTCACCGAGGTCGTAACGCTTATCACTAAAAAATAGCTTATCAATGATACCACGGGCAGTTTCGTTATCCGGCGCATCTGCACCACGCAGTTGACGATAGATATGCTGTACGGCTTCCAACTCACTGTTGGAGGTATCTTTATTTAATGTATTGTAGATAATGGCATAATCACCGCTCACTTCTTCTTTCTGCACAAATACGCTCTTCACATCCATTTCAGCGATCATGGCAATATTGCTTTCATCAAGCACTGTGTCACGCTCTAAAACGATCTCGTTGCGTTCGATACTTACTACTTCACCGGTATCTTCATCTACAAAGTCTTCTACCCAGGTACGTAACACACGGGCAGCAAGCCTTTTGCCAATATATTTTTGTAGACTTTTTCTATCAACTTTTACTTCGTCGGCCATACCAAAAAGTTCCAGTATGTCCTTATCAGTTTCAAAACCGATTGAACGCAACAGGGTTGTTACCGGGAACTTCTTTTTGCGATCTATGTACGCATACATCACATTATTAATGTCAGTAGCAAATTCCATCCAGGCACCCTTGAAAGGTATAACCCTTGCAGAATATATTTTAGTACCGTTTGGATGAACTGACTGTCCGAAGAATACACCCGGAGAACGATGTAATTGCGATACTACAACTCTCTCTGCACCATTGATCACAAAAGTACCCCGTGGTGTCATATAGGGAATGTTTCCAAGAAATACATCCTGGACAATCGTTTGAAAATCCACATGCTCTTCATCGTTACAGCTAAGGCGGAGCTTGGCTTTCAATGGAACAGCGTAAGTCAAACCTCTTTCGATACACTCATCGATGGTGTAGCGTGGAGGGTCAACAAAATAGTCAAGGAACTCCAGTACGAAAATGTTACGGGTATCGGTAATAGGAAAATTTTCCTTAAATACGCGGAACAATCCTTCGTTATTACGTTTATCAGGCGTAGTTTCCAACTGGAAATAGTCTTTAAACGATTGAATCTGGATTCCTAGCAAATCGGGAGTTTCCGCCAGGAGTTCAACTTTTCCGAAATTGATACGCTGAGCGGCTGGAGTTTTTGTTACAGACATATTCTAATTAAAACGTTTTAATGCTGAGAAGGTCTCTATTTCGGTTAGCAAACATGTGAATGCTACTCACCCAAAAATAAAGGATGGCAAAGGTAAGGGATTGTATTTATAATATAGAAATCCATCAATGAATTTTTATCATTTTGGTTTGATTTTTGCTAAACGCCAATATTTTCAGAAAAAAAACCTGCTCGATTAAATTCTTACCCTTTTTTTTACAAAATATTTATCAATTTAATAATTTGAATTGGCTGTTGCGTTTTCTCTACTCGTTCTAATAGCCGAATATGAGGACCTATAGTAACAAAAAGCAAACAGCCGAAGATTGCTCCCCGGCTATTAAAGCTAATTTATTAAAAACTTGAATTAAGCTATTTCAACATCTGCACCAGCGTCTGCTAATTTGGCTTTTAATTCTTCAGCAGTTGCTTTATCAACGCCTTCTTTGATTGGTTTAGGAGCGCCATCAACTAACTCTTTAGCTTCTTTAAGCCCTAATCCTGTTAATTCCTTAACGATCTTTACGATTGCCAATTTGTTAGGTCCGGCAGCTTTTAAAATAACATTGAAAGATGTTTTTTCTTCAACTACGGGGGCATCACCGCCGCCTGCGCTTACTGTAACTGCTGCAGCAGCCGGTTCAATACCGTACTCTGACTTTAAAAATTCTGCTAGTTCTTGTACTTCTTTTACTGTTAAGCCAACTAAGCTTTCAGCTAATGTTTTTACGTCTGCCATGGTGTTAAATTTTTTCCGCCTTCATTGTTTTTGTCTCCGGCGGAGATTTAAAAAAATTTTTAATGCCTTTTGTTTACCATCCGGCCAGGTTAACTTGTAAATTTTATTCTGTTGGTTTTGTAGCGTCTTCCGCTGTAGCGGTAGGTGGCACTTCCGGAGCTGCTGGTGTAGGCGCTACTTCCGGCGTTGGTGTTGACGGTACTTCAGGCGCTGGTGTTGGAACCACTTCCGGAGCAGGCGTTGGTACAACTTCCGGAGCCGGGGTTGAAGGAACCTCTGGTGTTGGTGTTGATGGAACCTCTGGTGTTGGTTCAGTTTCCGCGGCCTTTGCTTCAAATTTGTTTTGCAAAGCACCTAATACGCGTTGTATTGGTGACTGCAGCAATCCTATCACTTCACCGATCAGTTCGTTCTTGGTTTTAATTTGGGTCAATGCTTTTAATTGGCTATCACCAACAAATACATCCCCATTTATAAAAGCCGCTTTCAGTTCAGGTTTTTCCCCTTTACTTTCTTTCCTGAAACCGCTTAAAATAAGCGCTGGTTCTTTCGGATTTTCGCTGAATAACAGTGCAGTAACCTTGTGCAAAGAATCGTAGACCCCTGCATATTTTTCAGCATCGATACTCTCCAATGCCTTTTTAATTAACGTATTTTTCGCAACACGCATTTCCACTTGTTTATCAAAACAATGGCTGCGTAGTTTAGTTACCTGAGCCACAGTTAAACTTTCTGTATCGGTAACATAGAAGTTATTGTATTGATTGAACTTACCTTTCAATACCTCAATCACTTCATTTTTTTACTGTTTTGTCATATCAAATATTTTGTGTAAAAGCTAAAAGCTCCAGCTTCCACTGTAATTAATTTTGTACAGTTTTAGTATCAATTAAAATACCCGGGCTCATTGTGCTTGCCATGCTAACACCTTTTAAATAAGTGCCTTTTGATGATGATGGTTTAAGCCTTACAATTGCGTTGATAAGTTCCTGGCTGTTCTGCTCTATTTTATCAGCGCCGAAACTTACACGGCCGATTGATGCATGGATGATCCCGACTTTATCTACTTTAAATGCGATCTTACCACCTTTAACCTCGTTCACTGCATTTGCTACATCGTTAGTAACCGTACCAGTTTTAGGATTCGGCATCAGGTTACGTGGACCAAGTACTTTACCAAGTCTACCGATCTTAGGCATTACGGCCGGAGTGGCGATAATAACATCCACATCCGTCCAGCCTCCTTCGATTTTCGCAATAAATTCATCAAGACCAACAAAGTCAGCGCCGGCAGCTTTTGCAGCTTCTTCTTTATCAGGCGTGCAAAGCACTAAAACTTTTTTAGTTTTACCAGTACCATGTGGCAATGAAACCGTACCGCGAATGGCCTGGTCAGCTTTTTTAGGATCTACACCTAATTTGATATGCAAATCAACAGAACTGTCGAATTTTGTTGTGTTTATTTCTTTTACTAAGGCGGAAGCTTCCTTTAAGGAATATGTTTTGTTACTATCAACCTTAGCGTTGGCTAATTTTCTTTTTTTAGTGATCATTTTCTAAAATTTTTTTGGTTGATATTAATTTTCCCAGGGGGCTTTTCCGTCAACAGTTAAACCCATGCTGCGTGCAGTACCGGCAACCATGCTCATAGCACTGTTGATAGTAAATGCATTTAGATCGGCCATTTTATCTTTTGCTATTTCTTCTACCTGTGCCCAAGACACCTTACCCACCTTAACACGGTTTGGCTCTTTACTGCCACTGGTAATCTTAGCAGCTTCCATCAATTGAACGGCTGCGGGAGGAGTTTTAATAACAAATTCGAAAGACTTATCAGCGAAAACTGTGATAAGAACGGGAAGTACTTTCCCTGGTTTGTCCTGGGTTCTTGCATTGAACTGTTTGCAGAACTCCATGATGTTTACACCTTTGGAACCCAGAGCAGGCCCGATTGGGGGTGCAGGATTGGCTTGTCCTCCTTTACATTGGAGCTTGACATAGCCGGTAATTTCTTTTGCCATGTTAAATTTTTTTGGTGATAACGTACCGGTAATTACCGGTACTCCCAATACAATAAATTCAGTAAAGAACTATTTGGGGCGGCAAAGGTAGGGGAAAAATTGAAAACTTTACATCCTTAATAAAAAATCCCGGCAAGACCGGGACTTTTTAAACCAATTTGCCATGAACTACAGCACCAGAATTCCTGTTGCCTCCATGGTTATCTCTTTTTTAGGTGTTTTGATAGCGGCAATTTCCTCCTTAGTTTTCCCGGCATCTTCGGCATAATGGCGCAGCATTTCTACTGAGGTTTCTTTATGATTTACGGTGCCTGCGGCCACAATCGTTTTGCCATTCATTGAAAGCGGAACCATAAATGAATGATCCTTCATCTTGATCATCATTGGCCCGCCTGCAGTTTCCATTTTCAGCCAGCATCCTTCAGCCTTACATATTTCAGCTACTTTTCCTTTTACTTTTACTTCCTGTGTCGGCTTGTCAGTCAACAACGCAGGTAGCTCATTCGCATCCACAGCTCCTTCCGCACTTGTTTTAACTCCAAAGGTCATTCCTTTATCAGCCGGACCGGTTGGGGGTTGCGCCCTAAGATAAAACGTAAACAAAACCAGCGGAATTATGAAGAATAACTTTTTCATAAAAAGGTGTTTTAACTAAAAAGAACCACTACTGTTGCTCTTTTAAATTTTATCCTAATTTTTCTACCTGCATATAATTGAGTTCTACCGGTGTGGCCCTGCCGAATATTTTCACCTGTACTTTCAGCTTCTTTTTTTCATCATTAACTTCTTCTACCATACCGTTGAAATCATTGAAGGGCCCGTCAATGATCTTGATGGTCTCGCCGATGATAAACGGCTCGCTCATTGTCATTCCGCCTCCTTCACCTAATTCATCTACTTTACCGAGCATCTTATTCACTTCTGCTTTGCGCAGTGAAATAATATTACCCTTGCTGCCTTTTCCATCCGTTAAAAAGTGCATTACGTTGCTGATATTGCTGATGTGCTGAACCATATCATCATTCAACTTGTCATTAGCAACTTCAATCATAACATAACCCGGGTAGAAATTTCTTTCCCTCATCACTTTTTTACCTGCCTGTACCTTATATACTTTTTCTACGGGCAAAAATATTTGCTTGATAATATCAGACCATCCATTACGGATAATATCTTTATCCAGGTATTCCTTTATTTTACGTTCCTTTCCGCTTACTACACGGAGAACGTACCATTTACTTTCTTTTTCCTGAACAACTGTGTCTTCCATCATGACTTAAATAAAGAGTAAATAAATTTTAAAGATCCATTAGCCACAAAATCCATTAAACCAACAATGGCTGTAATGAATACGGTAGCTCCTAACACGATCATAGTAGACTGCTGGAGCTGCTCCCAATTTGGCCAGGTCACCTTTTCAACAAGCTCCTTATAAGAGTCTCTTAAATATGCACTAAGTTTATTCATAATAAATTAATTTGGAAATTAGAAAATTGCTCAATGTGACAATGAAAAAACTCCCCTTATTGAGTCATTTCTAAATTGAGTAATTTTCACATTAATCTCTGCACGGGCACTAGGATTTGAACCCAGATCAAAGGTTTTGGAGACCCGTATGCTACCATTGCACCATGCCCGTAGAAAAAACCAAAAGCTATTCCGGACAGAACCGAAACAGCTTTTAGAATTATATGGTAAAGATAAAT
>JBDSAP010000353.1:0-16370 GCA_039922055.1 Ferruginibacter sp. | reverse complement strand
GGCCGTTCTGTTGATAAAACAGGTTGGCATTTAGGGCTTGACTGGCTGTTACTCGACCTGCTGCTGATGGCAGTAATATTTGTTCCGATAGAAATGGTGATGCCGAAAAATAAGGAGCAATCAAGATTTCACGAGGAGTGGAAAACTGACCTTATTTATTTTGTGGTCAGCCATTTATTCGTACAGTTCTTTGGTGTAATCACGCAAAAGCCCGCCACATTATTTTTTGGATGGATGGGCCTATCCGGATTGCATACATGGGTGCAAAGCCTTCCATATTTTTTGGAGCTGATATTCGCCTTTTTAGTTACCGATCTTTTTCAATATTGGGCTCACCGCTTTTTCCACAGCCATCATTATTTGTGGCGCTTTCATTCGGTGCATCATTCAACAAAAAACATGGATTGGCTTGCGGGCTCACGTACGCACTTCGTTGATATTTTTGTTACCCGTTCTATGACGTTTATTCCGTTGTATGTATTCGGTTTTTCTGAGATCACCTTTAATACTTACATCATCTTTATGGCCATCCATGCGGTACTGATCCATGCGAATACACGTATCAACTTTGGATTTTTAAAATACATCATTGCTACACCTCAATATCACCACTGGCACCATTGCGAAGACCCAAAATACTACGGTAAAAACTTCGCAACTATCTTTCCTTTCATTGATAAAATATTTGGTACTTATTATTTGCCCGGTAAAACCTGGCCCGAAGGTACGGGCCTCCACGAAGCGAATTTTCCCAAGGGTTATGTAAAGCAATTGGTGTATCCGTTTACCAAGAGCCCCTTTGATGATAACCTGGATATGGAGGATAGAACGAAACGATAATCTGTGATGTATGATGTGTGACGTGTGATGTATGATATAGTGGGATTGGCTTGGCTCCCATTTATTAAGGCTATCTTCACCGGGTTCGGGCATCGTGCCGGTAAAAGAACCATCACCATTTGCAAGAGATATTTGATACACTCATCAACAGTTTTGTCGACAAGAAGATTGGAATTGCGGAAAATTTTTTGAGCGAATCTCTCGCCTTTCACTTGAAAGAAAATCTAAACAATCATTACTCAGAAAACCGCCTTCGCTCAGCAGGTACCGGAAATGATACAGTTGTTGCTCATAACAAATTAGTAAGGAGCGACATTATTTATTGGCTCGACCGCAAGCACAATAACCCTCATGAGATGATGTTTTTCGACTTGATGGATAGTTTTGTAAGCTATCTCAACGGTACCTGCTACACTGGTATTACCGGCTATGAATTTCATTACACTTTATATGAGCCAGGAAGTTTTTACAAGAAGCATCTCGACCAGTTTCGCAATAATGATAGCAGGCAGTATTCGATGATCATGTACCTGAATGAAGATTGGCAGGAAGGCGACGGCGGAGAATTGTGTATTCATAATAGCGATGGCATGCAAAATATATCGCCTGTCAATGGCAAAAGTGTTTTCTTTAAAAGCAGCGAACTGGAGCATGAAGTACTAATCACCAACAAGCCAAGAATGAGCATTACGGGTTGGCTAAAAATTAATTCTGCTTAGACCTGACCTTCTACTATTTACAGGTCATCATATATCACACATAATACATTGTAATCACCTTTGAATTTGTATTACTATTTTCGTATTACAAAAAGATTTATCTTGAGGCGGTTGTTTTCTATGCAACGATCGAAGTCCATTTCTACGAAAAATTTGTTTGCCCTTTTACTACTACCGGCCATCAGCAATTGATATTTGACCAGGCCAATGAATCTAAAGTTCACTTCCATTTTATCATATAAAACAAACGTTCTGTTATGAATTCACGTCGTCGTTTTTTACAAAAACTTACGGCTTCGGCCGTTGCTTTACCTTTTTTACCATTGTATGGTTCGGCAAGTATTGAAAATTTTTACAATGAGCTATATGATGGACCTGTGCTAAGAGTAGCCATCCTCGGACTAGGAAGCTATGGAACCCGGGTAGCTGACGCTATGCAGAGTTGTGTGAAAGCCAAATTGGTAGGCGCTATTAGTGGCACACCAACCAAACTTACCACCTGGCAAACCAAATACAACATCCCCGAGAAAAATTGTTACAACTACGAAAATTTTGACAGCATTAAAGACAACCCGGATATTGATGCCGTGTACATTATTACGCCGAATGGATTGCATAAAGACCAGGCGATAAGGGTTGCCAAAGCTGGCAAGCACGTGATCTGTGAAAAGCCGATGGCATTGAATGCAAAAGAAGGAGCGGAAATGATTGCAGCTTGTAAGAAGGCGAATGTGAAATTGCTCGTGGGCTATCGCATGCATTTTGAACCCAAAACACTGGAAATAATTCGCATGCGGAAAGATGGAGAATTGGGCAAGATCTTATTTTTCCAGGGGCTTTGCGGCTTTAAGATAGGAGACCCCACTCAATGGAGACTGAACAAGCAATTGGCAGGCGGAGGATCCATGATGGATATAGGAATTTATGCTGTTAACGGTTCTCGTTATATGGTGGGTGAAGAACCTATTTGGGTTACTGCACAAGAAACTAAAACTGACCCCGTAAAGTTTAAAGAGGGGGTTGATGAAACCATCCAGTTTGAATTTGGTTTTCCGAGCGGGGCGGTCGCTTCCTGCCTGTCAACTTACAGTATGAATAATCTCGACCGGTTTTTCCTGAATGCTGAAAAGGGGTTTGGTGAATTACAGCCTTCTACGGGTTATGGGCCTATTAAGGGCCGCACCAATAAAGGTGAACTGACCCAGCCACATAAAACTCACCAAACTGTACAAATGGATGAAATGGCGGGTATCATATTAGAAGGTAAACAACCGATAGTGCCGGTAGATGGAGAAGAAGCGCTGAAAGATTTGAAGATCATCGATGCGATATACCTGGCTGTAAAGACCGGGAAGAAGGTGGAGTTGAAATTGTAATGGCAGAGCAGGATTTTAAATGTCAGAACAGGATTTTAAATTGATTTCACGATGGACAGGATTTTGGGATTTGATGATTGATGAGATTAATTATGATTATCAGAATAAACGATAAAAATGAATAACGTTAATGATATAACTCACAAGATCATTGGCTGTGCGATGATGGTGCATAATACCTTGGGAAATGGTTTCCAGGAAGTTATTTATCAAAGGGCAATAGCTATTGAATTTTCATTTAACGGTTTATCGTTTGAGCGTGAAAAAGAAATGGGAATTTGTTACAGGGAGCACGTAATTGGCACCAGGCGTGTTGACTTTTTTGTTGAAGGATGCGTGATGGTGGAGTTGAAAGCAGTTGAAAAATTAGAAGGAGTACACAAGGCACAAGCTATCAATTATCTCGAAGCATACAATATGGCGGACGGCCTGCTCATCAATTTCGGCGGACTAAGTTTGGAGTATAAAAGAGTCTATAATAAAAAGCTGGTAACTCCAACCGGTCATCCGCAAAATCCAAAGGTCGATTAACTCATAACCATAGAAGCAAAAAATCAAATAGATCCTTTCGGACGAACCGATCATGTCCATCCTGAAAATCAAATAAAATCCTGTTAAAGACAAAGTCAGTACGCCATCACCTGCACACCAAATATCACCAGTTGCTCCGGTGCATTATCGGCGGAGCGTTTTCCGATTGCTGCGGATACGCCGAGGGATGAATAACCTTTTGTAAGCATGTTCTGGCGGTGGGCCGGTGATTTATGCCATTGGTCGTACACCATATCTCTGGCCAATTTCTTTGCAAGCCCATTCAGTTTTACTTTATCGGCAAGCTCATTTGACTGCAAGCCGCTGCGGGTAAAATATAGCGCATTTTCACCGCAGTATTTTTTGCAACCTGCCGTGAGTGCACGCTCAGATGGCCCCTTTCCTTTAAACCATTTGGAGTCCGGCTCTTCAATATGCACCAGCTTAAACTGGTGCGTTTCTTTGGATTCATTAAATAAATAGTCTGTATGGTATCCGGCAGCCAGCAGCAGGCAATCATCATATTTAAGCGAATCTAACCCGGCTTCTTTCCGATATTGATTGGTGTAGTAAAGCAACCAGGGAATTATCAATTTCTCCAGGTTTTTAGTGCTCTCATCCTTATAGATATATTGATCATCATTGACAGAAATAACCATGTCACGAACGGGTTGGTCAGAGTAAACGGTAACAGGTAGGGTGGAAAACTCACCACCCAAATTACCGGTAAATAAAAGATGAAAGATTAGTGCGATTTTGACTGCCAATTGCATAGAAATGATTTATACTTTAATTTAAGTTAACGCCGATGTGGAATTAAAAGTATAGGTGTGGTAATAGAATAGATTGATGGTTAGGAATCAGCACCCAAATTATGAATTTATTAAGGGAGGCTTTTAAAGGAACTGTTAAACATTAATAGACATGCTTATTTCCGAGAAATTCTGTGCAATATCCTGAGTTAGCAATGCTTTGTATAATATTACTAAGCCACTGTTATTTAATATAAATTTGCTGTTTTTTACCCGTTGACAGTAGCGTAGATTACATATATGAAAATTTATCAGAATCAATGACCGGTGCGACAACAGTGAGGGAGAATTTCGAAGCATTGCAGGCCTGTGTCATCATTCCAACCTATAACAATGGCGCTACGCTGGCGGCTGTAATAAAAGATGTGCTGGTATATACAAATCAAGTGATCGTAGTAAACGATGGTTCTACTGATGATACCCTGGCCATTGTGCAACAGTTTCCTGGTATTCAATTGGTCACATATCCCAAAAACATTGGCAAAGGTTGGGCATTGAGACAGGCATTCCGCTATGCTGTTCAGCGCAACTATAAATTCGCCATTACCATTGATTCCGATGGACAGCATTATGCAAAAGATCTACCCGTTTTTATAGACAAATTAAAAGATAACAGGAACGCAATTATCATTGGCGCCAGGAACATGAACCAGTCATCAGTACCGGGTAAAAGTAGTTTTGGCCATAAGTTTTCCAATTTTTGGTTCAGAGTAGAAACCGGCATTAACGCTCCCGATACCCAATCTGGCTATCGCTTGTATCCCGTGTGGCTGTTGAAACATATGCGGTTTATCACCCGCAAATACGAATTTGAAATTGAGGTATTAGTAAGATCGGCCTGGAAAGGGATCAGCATCGAATCGGTCCCGGTATCTGTATACTACCCGCCCAAAGAAGAACGCATCTCTCATTTTCGCCCCTTCAAAGATTTCACCAGGATCAGCATTTTAAATACGGTGTTAGTGCTAATTACATTTCTCTATATTAAGCCACGGGATTTTTTCCGCTCGTTGTTTCAAAAGAACAAGTTGAAGGAAATGGTAAATGCCGAGTTGTTCGGCACGCATTACTCTGACCAGGTAAAGGCTTTATCCATAGCATTTGGTGTGTTCATGGGCATCGTTCCTATCTGGGGATTTCAGTTGGTGGTTGGCATTTTCCTGGCCATTTTATTAAGGTTAAATAAATTGCTGGTGATCATTTCGGCGAACATCAGTATTCCTCCCATGATACCGGTAATTATTTTTGCGAGCTACAAAACCGGCGCCTATTGGATGGGAGGTAATGCGGTAGACCTTGCCTTCAATAGTAAGATATCGCTTGAAACAATTCAAAAAAACCTGCAGCAATATATTTACGGCAGCATTACCTTGGCCATCGTGGCCGGCATAGCGGCAGGGTTGTTTACTTTTATTTTATTGAAACTAATCAAAAGGAAAACTATCCTGACAGGGTAGCCGCAATTTTAGATGGCAAAATTTTTCACTGGCATATACAGATATTTCGAAAAGAACCGGTTGGTCTTTTTCATCCTGTTTGCGGTATGTTTTGTAATGGCCGGGTATTTTGCTTCGCGGATAAAATTTGAAGAAGACATTTCAAAAATTCTGCCGAAGGATAAAAAGATTGAAAAGCTAAACGAGGTATTCCGCAATTCCAAATTTATAGACAAGCTGGTAATAACCGTGTCGCTCAAAGATACAAAAGGTGTTGCGCCGGATAGCCTGACAACGGTGGCAGATCAATTTGTAAGCCGGGTACAGGCCGGGCTTGATCCTTATATCAATAAGATAAATTATAAAGTAGACGATAGCACAGCGTTGGATCTGTTTGCAACGGTTAGTGATCATTTGCCTGTTTATTTAAATGAGCAGGATTATCGTTCCATTGATAGTTTGATCACACCTTCGGTTATAAGACAAACATTGCAGCAGGATTTTCGCACCCTAACATCGCCGGCTGGTTTTGCTTTAAAAAATATGATCAGCAATGATCCGACAGGGATCAGCTTTTTAGGATTAAAAAAACTACAACAGCTTCAATACGATGAGAACTTTGAATTGTATGATAGTTATATCCTAACAAAAGACCAGCGCCATTTGCTGTTGTTCATACAACCTGCGTACCCTCCAAATAACACCGGCAAAAATGCCTTATTATTAAAAGGTTTAGACAAGATCATTGATAGTCTTGACACTCACTTTAAAAATATAAAGATTGATTATTTTGGCGCCACTGCCGTATCTGTAGGCAATGCTTTACAACTGCGACAGGATACATTATTAACGCAGGGCATTACGGTAGTTTTCCTCGTTGTTTTCCTTGGGTTATATTTTCGTAAAAAAAGAGCGCCACTTATTATAATGATTCCTGTGATATTTGGTGCATTATTTTCATTGGCTGCCATTTATTTTATCAAGGGAAGTATTTCAGTGATCGCATTGGGAACCGGCTCTGTGATCTTAGGAATTGCCATTAATTATTCACTGCACTTTTTCAATCATTACCGCCACACCAAAAGCATAGAGGAAGTAATTGAAGACCTTGCTTTTCCTTTAACCATCGGCAGCATTACTACCATCGGCGGTTTTCTTTGCCTGCAATTTGTTGAATCAGAAATGTTGAAGGATCTCGGTCTTTTTGCAGCCTTTTGTTTGATTGGCGCTTCACTCAGCTCGTTGATATTTCTTCCCCATTTTATCGCTTCAGCAAAGCAGCAGAAGCAACATGTGGCGGTTCAGTCCTCATGGATAGATAAGGTTGCTTCCTTTCGCCCTGAGTTTAACAAGTACCTCGTACTAATTATTATCTTATTGACTGTGGCCTTTGCGTTCACAGCAAAAAATGTAAGTTTTGAATCCGATCTTGAGCGGATGAACTTTATGTCGGATAAATTAAAAAAGGCAGAAGCTGACCTTAACAACATCAACGCCTATGCTTTAAAATCAGTATACCTAGTTACAGAAGGAAAAACCTTGAATGATGCCCTGATTAATAATGAAAAGATCGTTTCACAAATTGAGCAATTGAAAACGAAGGGCATCGTTAAAAAATATTCCGGCGTTTCTTCATTGATTATTTCTAATAGTTTACAACAGCAAAGAATTGCCCAATGGAACAATTACTGGACGCCGCAGAAAAAGCAACAACTACTTACAACGCTCGAAACCGAAGGAAAGGCAATTGGTTTTAGCACCACTGCTTTCAGCAACTTTAAAAACCGGTTGGATAAAGAATACCAGGCAGTGACTGCAAGCCAGGTAGAAATCATTCGAAAAAATTTCCTGGATGATTATATCACCGACAATCCCGGCAAAGCAACTGTAGTTACGCTGGTAAAAGTTGCCGTCGGCGATAAGACGAGTATCTATCGTGCATTTGAACAAAGCCCTGCTACAACAGTGGTGGATAAGCAATACCTCACATCAAGGTTTGTGGAGATCATCAACTCGGATTTTACACGCATTGCTTTAATGACATCCATCCTGGTGTTCCTGGTACTCCTACTAACTTATGGCCGCATTGAGCTTACGCTTGTTTCATTTATCCCCATGTTTATTTCATGGATATGGATATTGGGGATAATGGGCCTTACTGGCATTCAGTTCAATATTATTAATATCATTGTATCTGCTTTAATATTTGGCCTCGGCGATGATTATAGCCTTTTTATTATGGACGGACTGTTGCGGGAATATAAGACAGGCCGCAAAAATTTATCCTCTTATAAATCATCGATCATCCTCTCTGCCATTACCACCATTGCTGGCCTGGGCGTTTTAATATTTGCAAAGCATCCAGCATTAAGATCCATTGCATTGATCTCTATCATTGGCATAGTGTGCGTAGTAGTAATGGCGCAGGTATTGATACCATTTTTGTTTGCGGCATTGATAAAGAACAGGGCAAACAAAAAATTATTTCCGTGGAGATTAACCAGCTTGCTCAAGTCTGTATTCGCTTTTCTTTACTTTGTTGCCGGAGCGTTATTACTTACCGTTATCGGATTTATTTTTTCAATGATAAATCCTTCCGGGAAAGAAAAAGGCAAACTCGCCTTTCATAAGATACTGTCGAAATTTTGCTGGTCGCTCATGTATATTATGGCAAATGTTAAAAAGGAAATTATCAATACGCATGGTGAGGATTTTTCCAGGCCTGCAATAATTATTTGTAACCACCAAAGTTTCCTCGATATTTTAATGACGGTCATGCTTCACCCTAAATTGATCCTCTTCACCAATAACTGGGTTTGGAACTCACCGGTATTTGGAGCCGTGGTGCGGATGGCAGATTATTATCCTGTTGAAGAAGGAGCCGAAAGCAGTCTCAACTTGTTGGCAGAAAAAGTAAAGAGAGGTTACTCAGTTGTGGTATTTCCCGAAGGTACAAGATCGGTTGACGGGCATATTAAGCGCTTTCATAAAGGAGCTTTCTTTCTCGCCGAAAAATTAAACATTGATATATTGCCGATTGTGATTCACGGCTCAGGTTACACCATGACGAAAGGTGACTTTCTGTTAAAAGATGGAAAGATAACATTGGAGATATTGCAAAGGATTAAACCCTCAGATACAAGCTTTGGCAACGGATATGCCGAAGGATCAAAAACCATTGGGCGTTATTTCAGGAATGCTTATAAACAAACCAGTGAGCGTATTGAACAACCGGCTTATTTTAAGGAACGGCTCATTTACAATTATTTATACAAGGGTCCCGAGTTGGAATGGTACCTAAGGATAAAATTATCATTGGAAAAAAACTACCAGCTATTTCACGACCTGCTTCCCCGCCAGGGTAAATTGCTGGATATTGGTTGTGGTTACGGCTTCGTGAGTTACATGCTGCATTTTACATCTCCGCAAAGAGATATAACCGGTATTGATTATGATGAAGAAAAAATAAAAACAGCCAATCATTGTTTTGACAAAGATGATCGGATAAATTTCCATTATGCTAATGCAATCAATTTTTCGTTCGAACAATACGATGGAATTGTCATTGCCGATATGTTGCATTACCTGCCACCCGCCGAACAAAAACAGCTCGTTGAAAAATGTATAGAGCATCTTAATCCAGGTGGCACTTTGGTTATCAGGGAAGGTAATACAGAGCTGGGAAAGCGGCACAAGGGTACTCGTATTACCGAATTTTTTTCGACGAAAGTTTTTGGTTTCAATAAAGTAACAGAACAAGGCTTATCTTTTATTTCCGGAACTTTGATCAGGGAAATTGCTGTCGAATTTAACGTGCAGTATAATGAAATTGATGAGACAAAATTTACCTCTAACATGATCTATTTAATAAAAAAAATCGATACACCTGCGCAGTAAAAATTTTGATATTGTTATTTTAGGAAGTGGCATGGGAGGCCTCGTTTGCGGTGATGTATTGAGCCGTGAAGGATATACTGTTTGTGTATTGGAAAAGAATAGACAGATCGGCGGCTGCCTGCAAACTTATGTGAGAGATAAGGTGATCTTCGATTCGGGTGTTCATTATTTGGGCGGACTTGAAAAAGGCCAGAACCTTTACCAGATATTTCAATATCTCGGTATTATGGATAAGCTGAAACTGGAGCGCCTGGATATGGATGTCTTCGATAAAATTATCATGAGCAATGACGATAAGGAGTATGCGTATGCACAGGGCTACGAGGGCTTTATCAATAGGTTGTTGGTTGATTTCCCTAACGAGGAAGAGGCGCTGCGTGCATATTGCAAAAAGATAAAAGAGGTCTGCGATAAGTTTCCGTTATACAACCTGAAGGCAGGCGGCAGCATCACTGAAAAAGCGGAGGTGATGGATATTGATACGAAGGCTTTTATTGAATCCATAACTAGCGATCCGAAATTACAGGCGGTGCTTGCAGGGAATAACATGTTGTACGCGGGGCAGCCGGGCAAAACACCGTTCTATGTGCATGCAATGATATTGAACAGTTATATTGAAAGCTCCTGGAAATGTATAGATGGCGGATCGCAGATCGGTAAATGGATAGCAAAGAACATACTATCACAGCAAGGCGTAGTAAGGCGAAATGCAGAAGTAAAAAGGATTGTGGTAAACGGAGATAAGGTAAGCCATGTGCAACTGGCAAATGGTGAAGAAGTGTACGGGAAATATTTTATCTCAAATATCCATCCCGACAAAACGATGGATATGACGGAGACGGACATTATAAAAAAGGTGTTTCGTAAAAGATTAAAAAGCCTGGAAAATTCTATTTCCGTGTTTACGATCAATATTATTTTTAAAAAAAATTCATTCAAATATTTCAGGCACAACTATTATTATTTTGATGAAGGGCAGGTTTGGAATATGACCGAATTTACCGAACAATCCTGGCCGGTGGGTTATGGGATATTTTTATCAGCCAGCTCAAAAATGATTGATTATGCAGAGTCGATGACGATACTGGCTTATATGCGGTATGATGAAGTAAAACAGTGGGAGAACAGCTTTAACACAGTAGCGGAGGAAGAAGACAGAGGGGGAGAGTATGAATCTTTCAAAAAAAGAAAAGCAGAAAGGCTGCTGGATAAAGTAGAAGAAAAATTTCCGGGATTGCGGAGTCATATTCAAGCCTATTATACTGCCACTCCGCTATCCTACCGTGATTATATCGGTAATGGAGATGGATCGATGTATGGCATAGTAAAGGACTATAGGGATCCGTTAAAAACATTTATTTCTGCCCGTACAAAGATTCCCAACCTGTATTTTACCGGCCAAAATCTTAATTTGCATGGCATATTAGGTGCAGCCATGAGCGGCCTGGTAACCAGTATCGAACTAATGGGAAATGAGTCGATCATAGAAAAGATAAAAAACGCATAGCAAGAGAACTACCAATGGAAATCAAAAACAAACCGGAAGTATTAAACTCCCCAACAGCAGTTCCTTCCCCTTCGGGGAAGGGTAGGGATGGGGCTGGCCTTTCTCGCTTTTGGAAAAGGCTCTTATACATCCTGTGTACCCTAATCATCCTCATCCTAATCGGCATAATTTACATTGTAAAAGTATCAGATATAGATGCACCGGTATTAAAAGAAGAAAGCAGTCTACTGGTTCAGCGGACAGAGCAAAGCAAAGGTTTTTATACATTAAAAGATAACTGGTTTCGGAAAAGTAAAACGGGCCTCTACGAAATGTATGTAGAAGGTGACCCTGCGGAACTTGGCGTGTTCAATGGAAGGCTTAGCAAAGAATTGGTAATGCGCCAGGAAGATCATTTCAGCGAGCAGATCAATAAGATGATCCCCTCAGATTCATATCGAAAATTTCTTAAATATTTCATTGGCTGGTTCAACCGTGACCTTGATAAAAATATAACAGAAGAATACAAGCAGGAGATCTTCGGCGTATCGGAATCTGCATCGCCAAAATATGAATACCTCGGTACAAATTATCAACGAATATTGAACTATCATGCGGCGCATGATATTGGTCATGCTTTGCAAAACCTTGCGTTGGTAGGCTGTACTTCTTTTGGAACATGGGATGCAAAATCACAAGACAGCACTATGATCATCGGGCGCAATTTTGATTTTTATGTAGGCGATAAATTTGCCGAAGATAAGATCGTTGCCTTCATGGCGCCTTCACAAGGTTATAAGTTTATGTTTGTGACATGGGGCGGTTTTATTGGCGCTGTGTCGGGTATGAATGAAAGAGGTTTGGCAGTGACCATTAACGCAGCTAAAACAAAAATTCCTTATGCATCTGCAACACCGGTGTCACTGGTAACAAGAGAAATTTTGCAGTATGCGAAGAATATTGATGAAGCAATTGCAATTGCAAAAAAAAGAAAAATGTTTGTATCAGAATCTTTTTTGGTTGCCTCTGCGGCGGATCACAAAGCAGTGGTAATAGAAAAAACACCCGATGCGCTCGACGTGTACGATCCAAAAAAAGATTTTATTGTATGCACCAACCATTTTCAAAGTAAGTCGCTGACCGGCTCAAAGGAAAATGTGGAACAGATGAATGAAAGCGCTTCGGAATATCGGTACGAAAGATTAATGGAACTCCTGAAAGCAAATGGTAAAAATTCAGTGCCAAAAACCGTGGCCATTTTAAGAGACCGGAACGGCTTAAAAAATGCGGATATTGGTATGGGCAATGAGAAGGCAATTAACCAATTAATAGCGCATCATTCGATTGTGTTTGAGCCTGAAAAATTATTGGTATGGGTATCTACCTCACCCTGGCAATTGGGGCAATATGTTGCCTATGATCTTAAGAAAGTTTTTGCATTAAAGGGCATGAAGCAGGACCAGGAAATTTCTGTAGATAGTTTGGCGGTAGCTGCAGATAGTTTCCTGCAAACGAAGGAATACACTGATTTTGAACGCTTCCGCTCCTTTAAACAGCGTATTGCCGATGGTGGACAAATAAGTGTGGATAGCCTTGTTGCCAGCAATCCCCAGTATTACAATACGTATGTTTTAGCAGGAGATTATCTATTTAAAAAAGACCAGTATCAAAAAGCATTAGCGCAATATAAAGTATCGCTTACAAAAGAAATTGCAACATATAAAGAGGAGAAACATATCAGGGATCAAATCAAATTGTGTAACGAAAAACTTGCAAAATAAAATGGTCACGGGCTTAGGAATGGACATGATAGAAGTTGATAGGATCGCTCATAAGATTGGTAAGGGGCAAGGTTTTAAGGAACTTGTATTCTCCGCAAAAGAGATCGATTACTGTGAATCCAAAGCAAATAAATATGAGCATTACGCCGCAAGGTTCGCAGCAAAAGAAGCCTTCTTCAAAGCGCTGGGAACAGGGTGGCTGAATGGCACAGCTTTTAACGAAGTGGAAATAGCTCATGATGAAAAAGGTAAACCCGTCATCAGTTTGTCAGGCGAAACCTCGGTAACAATAAAGGCTCTTGGCTATACAAAAATATCAGTATCCCTTACACATCTGCAAACAATTGCTGCGGCTACAGTTATCATAGAACAATAATGTATTCAACCGAAATAGCATACCAGCCAACTAATGTGATCAGGGAAATGCAGGGAAAAAAACTGCATGAACTGTTAACTTATCTCAATCAGCACTCCCCTTTTTATAAGGATTTATTTCATACAAACGAGATCGATATCGCAGGAATAAAAACCCTTGAAGATCTTGTCAGAGTTCCAACCACAGTTAAAGAAGATCTGCAATTGCGCAATAATGATTTTGTATGTGTACCACGTAATAAGATCATTGAGTATAGTTCAACTTCAGGCACTTTGGGAAGCCCGGTTACAGTTGCATTAACAGAGAATGACCTGAACAGGCTTGCATATAATGAATATGCGTCCTTTACAAGTGCAGGCGGGAGTGCAGATGATGTTTACCAGTTGATGCTCACCCTTGACCGGCAATTCATGGCTGGTATGGCATATTATAGCGGCCTGCGTAAACTCGGTGCAGGCATCATTCGTCTTGGTCCTGGTGTGCCTTCGCTACAGTGGGAAACTATATTGCGGTTAAAGCCCACAGCCATTGTTGCAGTGCCTTCCTTTATTGTAAAGTTGATCCAGTTTGCAAATGAACATAATATTGATATTAATACAACGTCCGTTAACAAAGCCATCTGCATTGGAGAAAATATCCGCAACACGGATTTTTCTTTGAACATACTTGGCAAAAAAATTACCGAAGCCTGGAAAATTCAATTATATTCTACTTATGCATCCACCGAAATGCAAACAGCGTTTACCGAATGCCGTGAAGGCAAAGGCGGACACCACCAACCCGAGTTGCTAATTCTCGAGTTACTGGATGAAAACAATCAGCAAGTAGCCGCAGGGCAACCCGGTGAAGTAACCATCACAACACTTGGCGTGGAAGGTATGCCGCTATTGCGTTACAAAACAGGAGACATCTGCCAGTATCATAATGAACCTTGTGCCTGCGGCCGCAATACTACCCGGCTCTCACCAGTAGTTGGACGTAAAAAACAAATGATCAAATACAAAGGCACTACTCTTTATCCGCCAGCATTATTTGACCTGTTAAATGAAATGGAAGATGTGAAGGAATTTGTAGCCGAAGTGTACCAAAACGAGATTGGTTTAGATGAAGTATTACTGCATTTGCTTCCCATAAATAATACAGAAGAAACAGACAGAAAGATACGAGCCTACCTCCAGGCAAAGCTCCGGGTAAGCCCGCATATACATTATGCCAGTGCAGAGGAAATGCAAAAAATACAATTCCCTGAATCCGTCAGGAAGCCTGTGAAGTTTATTGATAAGCGGGGTTAAATTAATTGGAAAGAATTCATTTATTTCTAAATCATAGTTCTACTTTGACATATTTAAAAAAATGTAGCTCACGGTTACGATAGTTTAATTATGGAACGAAAAAGATGCCATAAAAAATACAGTACAAGTGAGTGACACAACGATGCCGCCATAAAAAACTTCTGCTGGTCAACAAAAAACACAAAGGTTTGACTTGTCAAAGTAGAAATAGGTTATATTTTTTTTCACATTAGAAAATAGAAGCGTAAATATGAATGATGAGCTAATAGTCAAGAGCTCTTAAAAATATCAGACATCATACATCAGACATCATACATCAAACATCGGAATATTGGCAGTAACTTTAAAGAAAAAAAGTGGAAAACAAGGGACTACTTTTTATTCCTGATATAAGTGGTTTTACCAGGTTTATCAATGAAACAGAAATCGATCATAGCCGGCTGATCATCGAAGAATTATTAGAGACTTTGATCAACGCGAACCAAATAGGCCTTGAGGTTTCTGAAATTGAAGGAGATGCTATTCTCTTTTTTAAATTTGGCGAATCGCCTTCTATTGAAGAACTGTACAAGCAGGTAGAGAAAATGTTTTGTGAATTTCATAGGCATATCCTTGCTTACGACAATAGTCGCTTTTGTTGGTGTGCCGCTTGTTCGACGGCCATCAATCTTACATTGAAGATCATCACGCACTACGGCGAATTTACCGGCTACAATGTCCGGAATTTTAACAAGCTCATTGGTAAAGATATCATTGTAGCACACCAGTTGCTGAAAAATGACATTGATCAGCATGAATACTGGCTAATCACAAAGAGCCTGCTGAAAGAGGATGCTCCTGCTGACTTTGCGAAATGGATGGAATGGAACAGTAGTGCCAAACAAACTGAAGAGGGCGAAATACCCTACCATTATACACAGTTAGGTGAGTTGAAAAATAACATAACACCAAAGCCGTTCCCTCAATTGGAACTTTCCAAAAAAATAAAAATGCTTACTGTTTCCAAAGAATTTGAAACGGATATCATCAACTTGTTTCATGCCACCGGCGATTTTAATTACCGCAACCGCTGGCAGGAAGGAGTAAAAACGGTTGAAGAGGTTAGTCATTTTTTGCCCCGCGTTGGTATGCGTTGCCGGTGTGTGCTGGATAGTGGCGAAGAAATTATATACGCCAGCAGTTACTTCTACAACTCCGAAAGAATTGAGTTCAGTGAAACTGATGAAAAGAAAAACAGCACAGTATATTATGTGCTTGAAAAAGTTACCGATAATAAGACCAAACTTACAATAGATTATTACCTGGATAAGAAAACTATGATGCCACTGATCTTTAGATTGATGAAGAAAAAGAAGATGGTCAGAACATATCAAAAATCATTAATCAATCTTGACACACTGATGAAAGAAATTAACTTACCTGCGGAAACCTATGAGGAGTAATTTTCTTTATACATGTTACCCACCCTACCCTTTCATTTTACTGAACTATTTTAGACACATCCGCATAATCATACAGGCTTGCATTATACACGGGTTGAATAGGTTGCTTTCGATGTACTCCCCACACCTTTGTAAATGCTGCTCCATAGTAAAAGATAAGCGAAGAGTAAAATACAAAAAGTAATAGCAATACAATGGAAGCTGATGTGCCATATACCGCACCAATATTACTGTTGGGCAAAAGCGATGTTAGAATTGTTTTTCCGATATTAAATAAAATACTGGTAAGCAAGCCGCCGGTGAACGCTATTTTCCACTTTGGTTTACCATCGGGAAGGTAACGGAATAAGATGGTAAACCATATCCAAACAATGGCTATGGA
>JBDSAP010000352.1:0-11490 GCA_039922055.1 Ferruginibacter sp. | reverse complement strand
ATTATGGAACGAAAAAGATGCCATGAAAAAATACAGTACAAGTGAGTGACACAACGATGCCGCCATAAAAAACATCTGCTGGTCAACAAAAAAACACAAAGGTTTGACTTGTCAAAGTAGAATTAATCGATCATACAATAAAACTGAACAGCTAATTATCTTACAATTTTAAAAACTAATAAACAAACATTATGATACCAGTAAATGCGTATGCCGCACAAAACTCCACTACACCACTCGCTCCCTTCAATTTTGAAAGAAGAGAGGTGGGTGAGAACGATGTACAAATAGAAATTCTGTATTGCGGTGTTTGCCATTCTGATATCCACCAGGCAAGGGACGAATGGGGAGGTTCCATATTCCCCATGGTACCGGGGCATGAGATTGTGGGCCGCATCACCAGGATTGGCGCTTCCGTAACAAATTTTAAAGTGGGAGAACTGGCTGGCGTAGGATGCTTTGTTGATTCGTGTCGCACCTGTTCAAGTTGCCTTGCTAAGGAAGAACAATATTGCGATACGGGACTGGTAGCCACCTATAACGGACGGGAAAAGGATGGCAACCCGACTTATGGAGGTTATTCAACCCAAATAGTAGTAGACGAAAAATACACTTTGCATGTTTCAGAAAAGTTGTCGCTTGAAGGTGTGGGTCCGCTTTTATGCGCAGGTATTACCACCTATTCTCCCTTGCGCCACTGGAAGATTGGCAAAGGCCACAAAGTGGCGATAGTGGGATTAGGTGGCCTTGGGCACATGGGCGTTAAATTTGCCGCTTCTTTCGGCGCAGATGTAACGGTTTTAAGCACTTCAAAATCAAAGGAGCAGGATGCGTTAAATTTAGGTGCTCATCATTTTGCTGTAACATCAAATCCGGATGAACTTAAAGGCCTGCAAGGGAAATTTGACTTTATATTAAATACCATTTCGGCCCAGCATGATTATAATATGTATTTGAACCTGTTAAAGGTTAATGGAACGATGGTAGTGGTAGGAGTGCCACCTAAGCCCTCTGAAGTACACGCTTTCAGTCTTATAGGGAAAAGAAAATCGCTGGCTGGGTCGATGATTGGCGGAATAGAGGAAACCCAGGAAATGCTGGATTACTGTGCAGCGAATAATATTGTATCTGATGTAGAAGTGATTAAAATTGAAGAGATCAATACGGCTTACGAGCGCATGTTAAAGGGCGATGTACGCTACCGCTTTGTAATTGACATTGCATCTTTAAAATAAAAGAATAGTACAGCTTTATAAAATTTAGAGTTTTTCAAGAAGATTACTGGTTTTGAAATTTTTTCCGAATAAACTCTTATTTTTGCTGCCCCGAAAGGGAATGGTGCGGTAGCTCAGTTGGTAGAGCAAAGGACTGAAAATCCTTGTGTCGCCGGTTCAATCCCGGCCCACACCACTTAAAAAAAGGCTTTGACGCAAATGCGCTCAAAGCCTTTTTCTTTTGGTACAACATAGTGTGCAACAATCGCTTTTAATTTGCGACCTTTTTTTACCAGTATAAAAAGTTATAAATATCGAAAAGATTGTCCAGCTTATCAATCAAACCTCAAATACACTAACAACCCAAGTTCCCCCTTCAGGGGGACAGGGGGCCACGATTATCCAGGCAGCTTCAATTGAATTCATAATCCATTAACAACCCAAGTTCCCCTTCGGTGGACAGGGGGCTTTTTTTTTAATTAGATTTGAAAAAATTATCAACCATGTCATTTGAAAATAAAACCGTTCTTATAACAGGAGCATCGAGAGGAATAGGTAAAGCAATTGGTTTAAAACTGGCCAGTGAAGGAGCCAATATTGTGATCGCTTCAAAAAGCGTGGAAGAAAATCCCAAACTGGGCGGCACTATTTTTTCCGCCGCCGCAGAAATGGAGGCTGCCGGCGGAAAAGCTCTTGCGGTACAGTGTGATATTAGGTTTGAGGAGCAAGTGCAAAATGTAGTAAACCTTGCTGTGGCAAAATTTGGCGGAATAGATATACTCATAAATAACGCCTCGGCCATATCGCTTACTAATACCGAACAAACGGAATCCAAGCGTTTCGACCTGATGTATGATATAAATGTGAAAGGCACTTTTTTTACATGCAAAGCCTGTATACCATTTTTAAAGAAATCTTCGGATGCGCATATCCTAAATTTATCTCCGCCATTAAATATGGATATGAAATGGTTTGCCAACCACTTGGCTTATACCATTAGCAAGTATAACATGACGATGATCGCACTGGGTTTGGCAGCCGAACTAAAGAAATATAACATCGCTGCAAATACCCTTTGGCCCAGAACCACCATTGCCACCGCCGCTGTTAATAACCTGTTAGGTGGCGAAATGCTAATGAAGATGAGCCGTACACCGGAGATACTTGCGGATGCTGCCTATTATATCCTCAACAAGGCCGCGGCCGAATGTACCGGCAATACTTTTATAGATGATGAGGTGCTGGCAAACGAAGGTATTACCGACCTTGGAAAATATTCCGTAGTACCCGGTGCAAAATTATATAATGATCTTTTTGTGTAGCCTTTGCAAGAACATTTGGTGGCTGTTAAAGAAACGATAATTGAAATTTTGTTTTGATGAGCGGTAATAGTTGTTAAAATACAGCGTTTAATTTCACCGGTCGCACTAATTTCGCCGTCGCCTTTAAACTGTATAGCCATGACCAGAATTGCCGGATTGATGTTGATCATCCTCCTCATTACTTCTTCCGCTTTTGCCCAAGCCCCTCCTAAAAAAGAGATCACTGCATACAGAACCGATTCCATTATTTTAATAGACGGCAATCCCAATGAAGAAGCCTGGAACCACGCTGCTGTTGCAGATAGTTTTATTGAATTTCGACCCACCCCATTTAAATCCGAAGACATCTCCAATGCAACTAAAGTTTTTATTATGTACAGCAACGATGGTATTTATATCGGGGGCTATTGCTATGAACGTACAAAAGATAGTATTGCTGCTGAACTGATGGGGCGTGATGGATTTGGAAATAATGATTTCATAGGGGTCATTTTTGATACTTACGTGGATAAATTAAATGGCTTTGAATATTTTGTTACACCGCTTGGTGAGCAATGGGATGCAAAGCAGGCTCCCGTTATAAACGGCGATAGCGAAGATTTTAGTTGGAACGCTGTTTGGCAAAGTGATTCGAAGATTCAAAAAGATGGATGGAGTTTTGAAATGTTTATTCCTTACTCTGCTATTCGTTTTGGAAATAAAAAGGTGCAGGATTGGGGATTGAATATTGTGCGGCGCAGGCAAAAAAGCGGGCAACAATTATTCTGGCAATCCGTTGATCCGAATGTAAATGGATTCTTGACACAGGAAGGTTTTTTAAAGGGCCTTGTAGATATTAAGCCGCCACTCCGGCTACAATTCTCTCCATATCTTTCTACTTATCTGAATCATGATGGTACTGCGGCGCCGGGTATAAAAAAAACCACAAGCAGCATCAATGGTGGGATGGATGTAAAATATGGCATCAACCAGGCTTTTACTTTGGATATGACATTGATACCTGATTTTGGACAGGTGCAAAGTGACAACAGGGTTTTAAACCTGACACCTTTTGAGCAACGTTTCACAGAGAACAGAACTTTTTTTACAGAAGGAACCGAGCTGTTTAATAAAGGGAATTTGTTTTACAGCCGTCGCATTGGTGGCGAGCCGATCCATTATTCGGATGCGGGGAACTATTTAGGAACAGGGGAGTTTGTTGCAAAGAATCCTGCGCAAAGTAAATTGATCAACGCCACCAAAATAAGTGGGCGCACTCAAAAAGGACTCGGTATTGCGATGTTGAATGCGATTACCAAACCTCAATATGCTATTATAGAAAATGGCGCCAAAGAAGAAAGGAAGTTCGAAACCGCTCCGCTCACCAATTATAATGTATTGGTATTAGACCAGACATTGCCGCACAATAGCAGTGTATCTTTTGTAAATACAAATACTATGCGAAGCGGCAAAGATTATGATGCCAATGTAAGTGCATTGTTGTTTGACTTTAATGACAAAAGCAATACATGGAATGTTGGAGGAAATGTAGGTATGAGCGCCCTAATGAATAAAGGCGGTAAAAATGTACTTGGATATTCTCATAGTTTGTATCTCGGCAAAACCAGCGGCCAATTACGTTTCAATGTGTTCCAGGATTTGAGCAATGATAAATATGATAAAAGCGATCTTGGATATTTTACGAATAACAACACCATGGATCAGGGCGTATGGGTCGGCTACTCGTGGACAAAGCCAAAGTTTTGGTACAACCAATTTCGGGTCAATTTCAATGGATTTTACAGCAGGCTGGTTACGCCTTTAGATGAATACAGGGGCAAGGATAAAATGTATCAAAGTGGCCGGTTGAATATCAATGCGAATGGGCAATCTAAAAAATTATGGTTTGCAGGGGCAAACATAACATGGAATGCGAACAAGAATGATTTTTATGAACCGAGGTTAAAAGGCAGGGTCTTTTCTAATAAGAGTTTGATCGGTATGGGAGGATGGTGGGAAAGCAATGCTGCAAAAAAAATATCTTATGGAGGCCAACTGTTTTTTGAAACAGGAGGGGTGTTTAAAACGAAAAGCACCGAAATAAGTGCTTATGAAAAAGTGCGATTCAGCAGCAAATTTTCTGTAGATATTGCAACAAATCTTCGAATTGCTGAGAATGAGCCTGGCTGGGCAGACAATTTACGTGCATCAGGTCCGTCGCAAAAAGATACCGTAATTTTTTCCCGGCGGAGATTAAACTCTGTTGAAAATACCCTTAACATAAAATATAATTTTACTAACCGTATGGGGATCACCATGCGAACGCGTCACTATTGGAGCAAGGTAAACCCGGCTGAATTTTATGTACTTGAAATGTCTGGAGAACTGGTAAAACCAAATTTTACTTACAGCAACAACCGCAACCAAAACTATAATTACTTTACAGTGGATATGGTGTATACCTGGCAGTTTGCCCAGGGCAGTTTCTTCAACATTGTATGGAAAGATATAGGTGAGGATTTTACAAGGACATTCGAAAAAAATTATTTTAAAAATGTAGGTAGCACAGTATCAGGGCAGCAGTTTAATAGTTTATCATTAAGAGTAATTTACTTTTTAGATTATCTCACGCTCAAAAACAGGAAGGGTAGGCAAACAGCTTCGTGAACTGCTGAATCAAATTTTATATAATAAAAAACAGGCTGCCTTTTGAACAGCCTGTTTTAGTTTATGCACTTATTTTTTATTTCAGCATCATGTTATTCACCGGCTTTTCAAGCAGGTATTTATAGATGAACTGTGTTTTTAGATTTTGATAATGCAATCCTTTATTACCGCCCCAGCCATGCCTTCCACCCGGGTAGATCATGAATTCAAAATTCTTTTTGGCGTCCTGTAACTTACTGATGAGTTGCAGGCTGTTTTGCAGGTGAACGTTGTCATCAATTTCGCCGTGCACTATCTGCATCATGCCTTTATAATTATCTATATAATTCAGCACGTTCCCGGTCTTGTATCCCTCCGGGTTTTCCGATGGCAGATCCATAAAACGTTCTGTGTAATGCGAGTCGTAGAGCGTCC
The DNA here is from genome assembly GCA_039922055.1 of Ferruginibacter sp. Lineage (GTDB taxonomy): Bacteria > Bacteroidota > Bacteroidia > Chitinophagales > Chitinophagaceae > Ferruginibacter. The sequence continues at coordinate 5,894 of JBDSAP010000352.1, read as the reverse complement.
AGTCAACCACAGGCCCTCCTACCATTGCATGTGTAAATACATCAGCCGCTTTTGTTAAAGCGAGCGCACTCATATAACCTCCATAACTAAATCCGGTGATGCAAATTTTAGTAGGGTCTGCATTGCCGTTAGCCACCAGCCATTTTACCATTGTGCTGTAGTCTACCAACTCCCAATGTCCCATATCACGATACATATAGTTTACTCCCTCTTTGCCGAAATGGCCACTTGCCCTATGGTCCATCACTACTTGTATCAAGCCTTCCTTTGCATACCATTGCTGCGGTCCGCTCAATGTCCATGTATCCCAGCAGGTGCCTGCATCAGGACCGCCATAAGTTGATATCAGCACAGGATATTTCTTTGATGGGTCCATATTTAATGGCCAGGTAACCTTCATTGGAAGATCAAACTTTTTATCATCGCTGGTTACTCTCAGCAACTCTGTTTTTGCTAAATTATAAGTACCGAAATTGGCGCCTTTACTGTTGCCCAAATCTTTAATGATCACTCCTTTATTATTTACAAGTGTCATCCTTGTGGGTGTAGCAGAATTACTGTAAGTGGTAATAAAATAACTTCCATCAGGGGAAGGATTGATTAATGTATGATTGAAATCGCCAAAGGTTAAACGTTTTAGACTTCTGCCATTGAGGGCCGCAACGTAATAATCTTTTCTTGCGGTATTTTCTCTTCCTCTTGCACAGAAATATACAAGGCTGTTCTTCTCATCAATGTATTCAACGTTGGTAACAGTAAAGTTGCCGGTAGTGATGGGGTTGATGAGCTTGCCATTTATGTCGTGGTAGTACAAATGTTTCCAACCGGTTTTATCACTTGTTATGATTAGCCCTTTACCATTTTTTAAGAAAGAAATTCTTTCTCCTTCATCATCCAGTGAGATCCAGGTTTTTTGCTGCTCGGTATAAAAATCTTTAAGCTCACCCGTCGCAGTGTCCACCGCATATATCTTTAATTCGTCCTGGCTGCGGGGCATCCATTGCACCAGCAATGCGCTGCCATCCGGCTTCCAGTAAGGCAGGCCAAAATATTGATCATCCTGCTCATTGATCTTTGTCCATACAATGCCGCCGCCCTCCGGCCTCACCATACCTACTTTTACCGCAGGGTTAGGGTCCCCGACTTTAGGATAACGGGTATTTTCAACTTCACCATGCAGCCCCTTTGAATTGGTAATGGTGAACACCGGCACTTTTGTATCATCACTTCTGAAGAAAGCAATCTTCCGGCTATCAGGGCTCCACCAGAATGCACGATACTGTCCCGATCTTCCCAGTATCTCTTCCATGTACACCCAACTTGCGTAACCATTCAAAATAAGATCAGAGCCGTCAGTAGTTAAGCGGTTCTCCTTTTTAGTGCTGATATTAATTGTATAGAGATCATTTTTTTTTGTGTAGCCAACGTAGTTGCCATCCGGGCTCATAGTGGGATTCGCCTCTTTCTCTTTGTCTGAAGTAAGCTGAACTTCTTCACCGTTTATCTTTATAAACAGGTCATTATTTTTTGAATAAGCGACCGGTTTTGATGGGCTGTTTGAAATAATATCGGTCTCAGGCAATTCTGTTTCTACCCCTGTTTTGCAGTCCACTATATATTTCTTATCATTCTTTAATAATGTAAAATGGGTATTGTCTATCCATTTTGTAGCAATAGGTAATGATTGAATGATACCCTTGAAATTACTTTTAAAATACTGATCATCGATGAGCTCTTTCTTTTGTGCAATAACGGGTAAGCCAACAACTGCCAGGCATATAACGGCAGTAAACTTCTTTACGAAATGTAACATACTGGAGATTAAGGTTTGGTTTTTGAAATTACAAGATAGGTTTTTTGGAATAAAATGTAATGAGTAGGGTACCCGTTTTAGAGGTCTTTCTTCTCTTTGTCAATTTCGTTGTTAATAGATCTCAGAAAATTATCAGCAGCCATCTGTCGCTTAAAACTCTCCGCTTCGGGCCATGCACTATTGACAACGACCACGAGATGCCTTACAGGGTCAATATGAATCATTTGGCCATGAATACCCAATGCACGGAAAGTTCCATCACTTAAAGTCCACCATTGGTAACCATAGCCCCAACCGGGCCAAAGCGGAATTTGCGTATGAGTTGCTGCCTGTAACCAATCATCGGGAACAATAGATTTACCATCAATGCATGCGCCTTCGAGAATGAATTGTCCGAACCGTCCGAAATCACGGAGTTTCATTTGGAGGCAGCAGCCTGCCAATTCCTGGTTTGTCCGGCCAAGATTCCACGTGGCTTTTTGCTCCATGCCATAGGGAATCCAGATCTTTGAAGAAAGATATTCGGATAAAGTTTTCCCTGTAGCAGCGCTGACAAGAACACCCAGGAGATGTGTTTCACCTGTTTTATAGACCCATTTTTTACCCGGATCGGCCTCGGATGGCAAGCGTCGCATATAACTTACTGTTTCATCAATGCCGGGTTCAACCGGTTGCGTGTAAAACCTGGCAATGTCAGAATTTGGATCAGTATAGATTTCGTTCCATCGTACACCGGTAGTCATGGTCAATAAGTGCCGGATGGTAACTTTTTCGTAAGCACTGCCTTTTAAACAAGGGATATAAGTCGTGACGTAGTCGTTGATACTTTTGATGTATCCATCCTTGATAGCAGCGCCAACAAGCGTGCTGGTTATTGATTTTGCGACAGACTGCGATGTCCACCGGTCAGCTTCGCTAAACCCAAGCGCATAACGTTCCAGGCGAATCTTTCCATCTTGTAAAATGAGGAGACCGGCGACCTTCTGTTCCGTAATAAACGCTTCCAAATCTTTTTCTTTTTGCCCTCCTTTGCTAAATGCGGCTACGTGATTTCCCTGTGGGAGCTCATGCACCTTATTTCTGCGCAGCACATCACGTGTCTTAAAAATCTGATCAAAATGCGAAAATCCAAATTCCCGCTCTTCCTGGTTCCAACCAAAGGGGCTCTTCGAAATCGAATCCACGTTAATGATATTCTGTGCAAAAGTGACGGTAGCTGAGAGAAGTATAATGATGGGTACGGCTATCCTTAGGATTAATGAAGTAACTGGTATGCGCATATTGGATTCCTATTTTCGAATTGTTTGAAAATAATATTTTGCCGCTTACAGAGCATTAAATTTAAATATGCTGATAACCGGCTTTGATGGTAACAAAATAAGAATATATAAATGCTACGATGGGTTCCTTCCCAGAACTCTTGCTCTTAGGTCTTGGGCTTTTTTCAAACATATTTCAGTTGTTATAAGGTTGAATTAATGGCGCATAACAGGTAAAGCCATCATGCGCCAAACTTTTATTCCTTATTCACCTGTACTCTCCAGTCGCATCATGGGGAAAAATAAAACATCCTGTATGGAATGTTGATTGGTGAGCAACATAACGATCCTGTCTATTCCAAAACCGATACCACTCGTTGGGGGCATGCCATATTCTAAAGCCCTTAAAAAATCATGATCAATAAACATTGCTTCATCATCGCCACGCTCCATCAGTTTTACTTGTTCTTCAAATCGTTCCCGTTGTTCGATCGGATCGTTCAGTTCTGAGTACGCATTAGCAATCTCCTTACCATTGCACATCAGCTCAAAACGTTCTACTAATCCGGGCTTGCTGCGATGCTTCTTGGTAAGCGGGCTCATCTCAACCGGGTAATCTGTAATAAAGGTTGGTTGTATATAATTGCCTTCGCATTTTTCGCTGAATATTTCATCTATCAATTTACCCTTTCCCCATTTTGTGTCAGCGTGTATACCCAGTTGCTGGCATACTTCCCTGATACCTTTTTCATCCATTTCAGTGATGTCAAATCCCGTGAAATCTTTGATTGCCTCGTACATGGTAACTCTCTTGTATGGAGCTTTGAAATCAATCTCTTTATCACCTGCAAGTACTTTGGTAGTGCCATTTGTAGCGATAGCCGCTGCTTCCAGCAACTGCTCCGTTGTTTCCATCATCCACTCATAATCTTTATATGCTACATAAAACTCCAGCACGGTAAATTCAGGATTATGCGTCCGATCCATTCCTTCGTTGCGAAAATTCCGGCTGAATTCATACACCCATTCGAAGCCGCCGACAATCAGCCGCTTTAAATAAAGCTCGTTCGCAATACGCAGGTACATCGGCATATCCAATGCATTGTGATGTGTAGTAAAAGGCTTTGCAGCAGCGCCCCCTGGAATGGCTTGCAAAACCGGTGTGTCAACTTCCAAAGCGCCACGTTCGTTAAGGAACTCACGTATGGCATTCATCATTTTAGTGCGTTTGATAAATGTTTCCTTTACCGCTGGATTCACTATAAGGTCTGCGTAACGCTGGCGATACCTGAATTCGGGATCTGTAACCTCGTCAAAAGATTCCCCATCTTTTTCTCTAACAACCGGCAGCGGTTTTAAAGACTTTGCAAGAAGCGTAAAGTCTTTTATATGGATAGAAGTTTCTCCGGTTTTTGTTGTAAACACATATCCTTTTACACCAATGATATCTCCAAGATCTAATAATTTCTTCCAAACAACCTGGTACATGGATTTATCTTCGCCGGGGCATATATCATCCTGTTTGATGTACAATTGAATTTTACCGACACCGTCCTGCAATACTGCAAAATTTGCCTTGCCCATATCTCTCACACTCATAATGCGGCCAGCTACGCAAACATCCCCAAACTGATCTTTATTTTCTTCGCCCTTATAATTTTCCTTAATATAAACTGAAGTAGTATTTACGGGATACAACGCCGCAGGATATGCATCGATGCCCATCTTTTTTAGTTCTGATAACTTCTCCCTCCTAATGATCTCTTGTTCGGATAAATGTTGTGTACTCATACTCGGTCTAAAGATTTTTGCGAAGATACCGCATGCAGGCCATCTGCCAATAAGGGTTAGCTGGTGCAACACAGTTTGGCAGGGTACTTGAATAGATAGTAAGAAAGAGTTATGAAAAAATTTGCAGCGGCAATATTAGTGATGGCGTTTTTAGGTGGATGCGATGTGCTGAACCAGTTGCCGGGCAGTACCACACCAACGGGTACAGTTAGCCAGGCCGAAGCTGCACAGGGAATCAAAGAGGCATTGAGCCAGGGATTGACAAAGGCGGTACTGCAATTAAACAGGGAGAATGGTTTTTTTGGAAATAACTTTTATAAAATATTGTTACCTCCTGATGCTCAGAAAATAGAGAACACGCTTAGGAGCCTCGGATTGGGCAATACAGTTGACAAGGCAATATTACAGATCAATCGTGGTGCTGAAGATGCCGCAGGATTTGCACAACCAATTTTTGCGAATGCCATTAAAGAAATGACTCTCACGGATGCTATTAATATTGTGAGAGGAGGTGATACAAGCGCTACACATTTTTTCCGCACAAAAACAACGGAGAAATTATCGGCTGCCTTTTTACCCGTCATCAAATCGTCTCTGAGCAAAGTGAATGCAACTAAATATTATGGAGATATTGTGAATACCTATAATAATTTCCCGACCACATTCAAAAAGATAAATCCTGATCTGCCTTCCTTTGTAACAGACAAGGCGACCAACGCATTGTTTGACCTGGTGGCAAAAGAAGAAAAGAACATCCGTGAGAATCCAATTGCAAGAACTACTGAAATTCTGAAAAAAGTATTTGGAGGATTGCAGAAGAATTATTGAAATGCAATTTATTATCGTGGATATAGAAAATAGTTTTTGTCCGGGCATTTATTTTTCATAGCGTCATTGTTGCATCGTATTCGAGCCAGCAAGTACATGTTGTTTAATACATCGCCTGTTGGTTGAGGAGCTTCCAGTTGTGAGGGAGCAGTTCTTTGATCCTGTTGATGGGATGGTCAGGTAATCGGGTTAGTACATCTTTA
>JBDSAP010000351.1:0-5363 GCA_039922055.1 Ferruginibacter sp. | reverse complement strand
AGGCGCCTGCTATATCAAAGTTTTCTTTCTCTTCGTTTTTGAAACGGCTCAGCATTCCCTTTAAGCGCAGCTTTTTAGTGGCCTGGTATATGGCGCTTAAACCCACCATACCAGTTTTGTAGCCGGTCCTTTCCTGTCCTTCAAAAAATATATCAAGGCCCAGGTTGGCCGTAAAAAGTGGTGAAAATACTGAGGTTGTTTTTTGTGCTGACTCTGGAAATAATGTAAATTTTGTCGATGAAAAATTTCCCAGCAATTCCAATTGCAATTTTTCAGTCAGCTTATAAGTAAGGTAAACCTGCAAGTCGTTAGATGAAGGAATATAAGTGCCCTGAACTTCCTGGCTGCTTAATAAGTTTCGGTTGCTCCTGTTACGCACGCCCATCAAAAAAGTTAGTCTTTCGTTCTTTGAAGCTGCTTCCAGGTGAAAGCCTTGCTCAAGCAAACTCACATACGCTGAGCCTCCAAAACTCTTTGGTTTTTTATATTGAATGTCGAGCACACTGCTCATTTTGTCGCCATATTTTGCCTGGAAACCGCCATTGTAAAAACTCACATTTCTTGCAAGCTCCGGGTTTATAAAACTAAGACCTTCCTGCTGGCCGCTGCGTACAAGATAAGGTCGGAAAATTTCGAAATCATTGATATAAATGAGGTTCTCATCGTAGTTGCCACCCCGCACACTATACTGCGAGGTAAGCTCATTATTGCTACCGACGAGTATCTTAATTAGTCCTTCGATACCGCCGGTGGTGCTCGGTAATACCAGTGCATTGCGTGGATTTATTTTGGTGATGCCCGCCTCTTTTCGTTCCCGTTCATCAGACACGACTACTGTCTCCAATACTTTACCTACACGGTCCATCCGTACCGTAACTTTTTCTTCTTCGTTTTCACTTAAGTAAAAATTCTTTTGCGTTTCGGCATAGCCGGTATGAGAAAAAATAAGTGCGAGTGACCTTTCTGCCGGAACTTGTATGCGGAAGTAGCCACTATCGTTGGTAATGATGCCAGCAGTTTTGCCAAGGATAACCACCGAAACTTTTGCGATTGCATCTCCATTATCATCAATTACATTACCACTTACAAATGCAGTTTTCTTTTGGGCAGAGGAATAAAAAAAAAGCAGTGATAGTACAAGGGCAGAAAGTAGTCTCATTTTATGAAGGTAAAATATTTTATGCTTTTAATCAGGATGGCTGTATAAATCTGGATGGTTCTGTATATTTTTGAAAAAACTCACTATGAAAATATTATCGATAACGATAAGCATATTTATCACCATACTTACATCCTGCAATAATAATAATGATTCTTCCAAAGCATCAGATGCAGATAGTTCGAATGCGGCAAAAGAGGATACCTCATCAACGTTGGTTGATCTCTCTTTTGAAACAGATATAAAAAAATTGCTTTGCCAAAGCTGGGAAAATAAAGAGGACGCTGAAGATGCGACTGCTTCTGGTGGCGGAGGGTCGCTTGAAATGCCTTACCGTGGCTACTCTTTTTTTGCGGATGGCTCCGTTACTGAAAATCCCAGGGATAATATCCGCGTTGGAAAATGGAAACTGAATGATGCAGCCAAGCTTATTGATATTGAATTTTCGAAAGGAAAAAAAGCGCAGTATAAAATAGGTGCGATCGGAACTATGGAAATGGTGTTAATGAATATGGCTGATAAAAAAAAGACGGAATATATTTCAGATGCAAAAAGTGAAGTGAATGCAAGTGATGATCCGTTTTATCCAACTAATAACGAATGGCGCATAAAACCTTTGAAAGCAGAGAATGATAGTGCGATAAAATTAAGAACAGAGCAATGCATTTTGTTTTATGCAAAATTTTTGAAAGACAATGTTGAGCATGGCGATAATACAATTTCATTTGTAGGATTGCCTGCATGTTTCAAATGGTATAGTGGTGGAATTTCTGTAATTAATAAAGATAAGCTGGAGCAGAAATGGATCAATTGTTTTTATAATAAAGAGCAGGCCTTGAAGGCCCATGCAATGCTTGAGAAAATTATTTCCAAAAAATATAAATGGGATAAGGAAGAAAGAATTTGGGTGAAACAATCCGCAGGTGTTGTGATGCAGATGTATGAACAACTCAAATCGACTTCAGTTGCGAAATAGTTTCCATTGGGTTAGCTGATCTGAAAACTGTATTACCCGCAACCAGCACATCTGCGCCAGCTTCTATTATTTGTTTTGCATTGTCAAGGCTGACGCCGCCGTCCACTTCAATTTTCACATCCAGCGCACGCTCATTGATCATAGCCCGAAGCTGCCGGAGCTTTTCATAAGTGTGGTTGATGAATGATTGGCCTCCAAAACCGGGGTTTACACTCATCACCAATACCATGTCAATGTCGCCGAGTATATCTTTCAGCAATTCAACGGGTGTGTGCGGATTAATGGCAACACCAGCCTTCATGTCGAGGTTCTTTATTTGCTGAATATTTCGGTGCAGATGTGGGCATGCTTCCAGGTGCACTGTTAAGTTATCAGCACCGGCTTCCTTAAACATTTCAATGTAGTTGCCCGGGTCTTTTATCATCAGGTGCACATCACAAAATTTAGTAGTGGCGCTTCTGAAGAATTTAATGAGCATGGGCCCAAAACTTATATTAGGAACAAAGCAACCATCCATCACATCGAGATGATACCAATCGGCCTGGCTTTTGTTCAGCATATTACATTCGTCCTGTAATTGTAAAAAGTTGGCGGCGAGTAAGGATGGTGCGATGATGGGCATTGTTTGTTAAGTTGTTTTGTGTTTATAGTTTTTTATTTTATGTTCACTATTTATTCAGCATTTATTATTCATCATTTAAAATTTTTGCCCAAACATTTGTTTTCCATAGCATCTTCCTTGCGTCGCACACTTGTGCTATGGAAGCTTTGTGGGACAAACAGCCGATAACCGTGAACTGAACGATTTTGAATGAAACTTTTTTGCTGATAATTTTTTTAATCATAATGTTCAACCGGCTTAGATGCTACTGAAGTTCCTCTATGCACTTTAGCTCTTACAATAATTAATTATAAACATCTCCCCGGGGCCCAACTTTTATTATGCTTATTACTAATTCACTTTCGACGATTTTGTAGAGTATGCGGTAAGATCCAACACGATATTTGTATTGTGCCGCATGATTGATTAGCGGCTCGCCAATGTGAGGATTTTCAGCAATTTGATCAATTGCTGCCATCAGCCTTTTGATCGTTGGAACATCTTGTTTCTTTATGTATTTTAAAGCAGCTTTTTCAATCTGTAGTTTGTAGATCATTTTTTAGTGCGACTTTTAATAGTACGCTCCAACTGCTTCTTTGCATCGGGCCATGGAATGGTGTCGCCTTTGTCAGCTTTGCGCATGTCGGCCAGGTCGAGAAGATTTTCTAAATATTCTGCATGTTCTTTCATGCTCAGCACTACATGTGTAATTTCCCCCCTGTTATTTTTTACCGGTTTGAAGCCTGCTATCTTTGCCATATCACTACATTTTAATAAGCAAATCTCTGACTTTTTCCGAAGGCTAAAAAATGTATTTTAAATGGCCGTAGCTATAGGCATGCATGGATGGCCATGCCCTCAACAGCAGCAATCAAGCCGGGTAAAAAATAAATTTTCAACCGCAAGTATCTGACAATCCAGCTAACATTCTATCATTGTTTTATCCCCATTTTGCCCAGCGCATCTTTTGCTTCCATATAATCCGGATCTATTTGCAGCGCCTGCTGGTAACTTGCAATCGCCTCCTTGTTCTTGTTTAATTTTTGATAGCACCTGCCCATCCAGTAATAACCTTCATCAAAGGTAGTTTGTACTGAGATCGCTTTTTCAAGCGCCGCTAACGCCTCGGCATACCTGCCGAGATCATACAGGCAAATGGCCTTTTCACGATAGGCAAGTACATCCCTAAAATTCAGCAAAAGGCATTGATCAAAAAAGGAAATGGCTTTTAGTTTATCGCCTGAATAGCTGTAGTACAACCCCTTAATAAAAATAGCTTCCCGCTGCGCTTTTCCGCTCGGGGCCTGCAATAGCCCATCCGCTAATGATAACGCACGGGGGTTTTTTGTTTGCGCATATAAAGAGCCAAGGGAAATTATATATTCTTCTTTTGGATTAAGGTTAATAGCCTTTTCGAATGATTCGATTGCCTGAAGCGTATCGGATTTTTCGAAATACAAAGTCGCTTTAATATCCCACAACCGGTCGTTCAACGAATCTTTTTTTAAGGCATTTTCGGTCTCGGTGATGGCTTGGGCGTAGTTGCTGTTATCACGAAAATATTGGATGAGATTTTCCTTTAATAATAATGAATCCGGGTATTTCAACGCCCGATCCCTTAACTCCTTTTCGGGGGAGGAGGTAACATCCTTTTCATCCGTATTGCTGTTACAGCCCGCCAAAGCAATTATAGCCAGCAATAAAACGAACCCGATATTTTTGATCATAATTTATAATTGCCAGCAAAAATAACTCCTTACTCATTAGTGTGCTGACAATATTCTGACAAAATAAGTTTTGCCTCACCCTAACTTTGCGACACAAAAAACCAAGAATGAAATTTAAAGTAATCTTAGCTGGTTTGATCATCGCTGGAGTTGCTTCCGCTTTTAGAATTACACAGGTTGCTCCTCGATATGCTGCCGGGCAAAAGGTTTTGAATGTGGAGGATACGGTTTTATTTCCAGGGGAAACTCATTTTGCAAATGTGCAACAACTAACCTTTGGCGGTGATAATGCTGAGGCATACTTTAGTTTTGATGGGAAGTCCCTGATCTTTCAAAAAACCAATCCAAAGGAAGGTATTGCCTGCGACCAAATATGGATGGGCAAAGTGCCGGTTGAGCCAGGAGAAAAATTTGAACCTAAGTTGGTGAGTAATGGCCTTGGACGTACTACCTGCGCTTATTTTTTTCCTGACGGTAAACATATTCTTTATGGCTCTACTCATCTTGGTAGTAAGGATTGTCCGCCCGTACCTGACCGCTCCAAATACGGCAACAAATACATCTGGCCAATTTATGAAAGCTTCGATATTTTTAAAGCAGATATCACGGGAAAAATTGTTGAGCAACTCACCAATACAAAAGGGTACGATGCAGAAGCTACTATCTCGCCCAAAGGCGACAAGATACTGTTTACATCTGTGAGAGACGGTGACCTTGATTTGTATACAATGGATCTTAATGGCAAGCATGTAAAACGTATTACAAACACGCTGGGCTATGATGGCGGAGCATGGTTCAGTCCTGACGGGAAGCAAATAATCTGGCGTGCAAGCAGGCCTACTACAGAGGCTGAAATAAAAGAATACAAGGAATTACTTGCAGAGAATTTGGTGGCGCCTA
>JBDSAP010000350.1:0-4720 GCA_039922055.1 Ferruginibacter sp. | reverse complement strand
GGCGCATATTTTATTTGCCTGATGTCGTAGCGCTTAAACTGCTGCTCTACTTTCTGCACAAAGTTGTTCCAATTCTTTTTTTCTTTCGGCGACCATACTGATTCAGCAACGGCGAAGGCCCGAGGCCAGGTCATATATTGAAGATATCTTGTGTTGGTAATTTGCTCCGTCCAGATATTTCCCTGGCCTCCTTTAATGTACTTTGCATCCACGCCCGGGGGCACAGGCTCAAACTGGTAAGTTTTATTCAATCTCAAAGTGGCATATATTCTCGGCTCAGTTATTACATCGCTTTGCATATAATCCAGGTATGCAAAAGTGGTAGGGCTCATTACTACTTCGTGTTTTAATTTAGCCGCCTCAATACCGCCTTTTTCTCCACGCCAGCTCATTACGGCTGCATCGTCTGCCAGGCCGCCCTCCAATATTTCATCCCAGCCTATCAGTTTTTTACCTTTTGAAGCGATGATCTTACCCACTCTTTTTTCAAAGTAGCCCTGCACTTCATGCATATTTTTCAGACCTTCCTTTTTCATCAGCTCTTTCACTGCAACACTTTTTTCCCAGAAGTTCTTAGCACATTCGTCTCCACCTACATGGATGTATTCAAAAGGGAATAATGCGGCTACTTCCGTGAAAACTTTATCCAGGAAAGTGTAAACTTTTTCGTTGGCAGGACAAAGACTGTTATCGTTGATAGCGCTAAAAGTACCGTTGCCATGCCATTCCATTATCTTTTCCCCTGAACCCACCCTGTAATTTTCTGCGCCTTGTGTGCAAGATAGTTCCGGGTAAGAAGCCACCGCTGCAAGACTATGACCGGGTACATCCACTTCTGGAAGTATATTCACAAACCTGTCCTTTGCATATTGAATAACTTCCTTTATATCTTCCTGCGTGTAAAAGCCGCCGTAAGTCAATGGTTCATCAGGAAGGGGCTTAGAGAAAGTTCCAAAGTAGCCGGTCTTATCTGCTCTCCAGGCGCCTTTTTTGGTTAAGTTGGGCAGGCTCTTTATTTCTATCCTCCACCCTTCGTCATCCGTTAAATGCCAGTGTAAAAGATTGAATTTGAAACGGGCCATTTGGTCTATAAAATCCTTCACTTCGTTTTTTGTAAAAAAATGACGGGAAACATCGAACATCAGTCCACGCCAGCCGAAGCGGGGATAATCCGTAATCTCTACACAAGGCACTTGCCATTGCGCCTGTTGAACTAAAGCATCGCTTTCTATTTCTTTCGGGAACAATTGCACCAATGATTGTACCCCGTAAAACAATCCGGCAGGTGCATTTGCAGTGATGGTAATTACTTCAGGCTTCACGCTTAATTGATAACCTTCGTTTCCAATGGAAGCATCGGCAGTTTTATTGATCAATAATTTTATAGTTGGCGTGGATGATTGACCAGCGATTGTGACACTATAACCAGTAGGAACAGAAAGACGCTGTTGAAGAAAATTAATTGTTTGTTGCAAACCGGCAATATCCGGCGCTTCGATGATAATAGTTTTTGGAAGTGTAAAAGTTCCGGCATTTTGAACCATTTTAACCGGCTCGGGAATAATTGCAACCTGGTTAGGCGCCTGGCATATTGCAACTGCAACAGATAGAATACATAGCAGCGACACGGTCATTTTTTTCATACAGCTATTCACTTTTATAGAGGTTTAAGTAATCGTTAGCAACAAATTTAGGTATTAAAATCTAAGGCCTGTTTTAACCGATTGTTAATTGAAAGTAATGCTCAAATGTTGGAGAGAAAGTAGAAAAAATATATTGGAGAAAAGTATAAAAAATACAATTACAAGCGGCAGTTAAGTGCAGCGATAGCAAGCGGAAAATGTAGGGAGAATTAGAAGTGATGTTTCTTTTGAGTAAGCAGCGCCGAAAATATATTTACGATCACTTACACTACTTCAGTATCCAATGCTTATTGCTAATTGGAGGAAGTATTATCATAACATTTCTTCGCAGAGACAGTACTCAGCTAAGAAATGTTATGACCAATAACTATTATGAGAAATTTTATTTAGATAACGATAACACTGTTAACACCACCAAATTCGTTGGGTTGCATGCTATCAGCTTCGGGTTCGTTAACCCATTCAGTGGCATTTACTTTGTACTTAAACTCGTGTTGAGAACCTTTTGGCAAAGAAACATCGCAGGTAAAACTGCCGTCTTTTTTCTTACTCATCAAAATTGAATTTTCCCAATCACTATTCAATCCCAAAATCTCGATTGTTTCAGCATTTTCAGCGTTTACAGTGAATTTTACTTTACAATAATCTTTTGTTTTGAAGTATGTTTTTTGTACCATTTTAGTTGTTTTTTTTATAAATTGTCTTCAACGCTTAATACGGTTTGTTATAAAAGGTAACCCGTAAGCATTCCACATGTTATTCACATTAATATGAATGTGAGTTTCAAAATTTTTGCAATAGTAAGAAAGAATCTTTTAAAAATAAACACATTTTTATTTTGTGGTTGCTTATTAGCGACTAATTAAATAATTTTATAAGATAATGGTTACTGCTACATCCTACCATATCTTAACAAACACGCTACATCATGGATAATGCTCAAAAACGTTGCTTTGTCGTAATGGGCTTTGGTATTAAAACTGATCTGGCAACGGGCCGCAAATTGGATCTGAACAAATCGTACCGCTTGCTGATAAAACCAGTGATAGAAGGCAAGGGCCTTATATGTATCCGTGCCGATGAGATACATCATAGTGGTGTGATTGATGTGCCAATGTATATGGAATTGATGATGGCAGATGTGGTAATAGCGGATCTTTCGACTGCCAATACAAATGCATTTTACGAATTAGGTGTACGACATGCTTTAAGACCACGAACTACAATCGTTATTTCTGAAGATAAAATGCCTTATCCTTTTGATGTAAATCATATCAACATCACTTCGTATACACACCTGGGTGATGCGATTGATTTTGACGAAGTAGAAAGATTTCGTAAAGTGCTGGGTGATCAATTAGATGCGGTATTAAATATTGAAACACCGGACAGCCCTGTATATACTTACCTCGACCTGGTGCCGCCGTCCTTGCAGGAACAAATCAGAAATGCTGAAGAAAATATTGAGAAGAAAAATGCTACGCCTGTAAAAAACCGGCCCACTCAGACTTTATCAAAACTTGCAGAAGAGGCGGAGGCGGCGCTGTGTGAAAATGATTTTTCAAAAGCAAAAAAACTTTTTAAAGAAGCAGTGCAATTTGGTAAATCGAAGGATGAAAATAATAAAGTAGTGATGGATGCCTACCTTATGCAGCGGCTGGCATTAGCCACCTATAAAGCAGAAGAACCCGATACAGTAACGGCCCTGAATGAAGGACTGAAAATTTTGTTCGAACTTGATCTTGCACACACCAACGACCCCGAAACCGTAGCGCTCGCAGGCGCCATCGAAAAAAGATTGTACGAGCATCAACAAGGAGAGGAGCATCTTAGTGCGGCCATCCAATATTACCAGCGTGGATACTTTCTGCTCAACAATCGCTACAACGGTATTAACCTTGCTTTTATGCTTGACTACAGGGCTCAGTCATCCCTATGCACAGATAACGATGAGCGTATTGCCGACCTGGTAAATGCAAAACGAATACGACGGGAAGTACTTGCTATGTGTGATAAAGACTGGAAATTATTTACCGAACGGCAGGAGAGAGCTAACGAAGGTGGAAAGGAAAAAACTGCTTTTACAGCAAGTCAATTAGCTGCGGATAAACAGCAAATATTCTGGGTGCTCATCAACAGGGCTGAAGCGCATTTTGGTCTTGGCAATATGGAGGGCTTTAAAAAAGCGCTGGCGGAAGCAGAACAATTGGAGCATGAAGAATGGATGATGGATTCACTTAAAGAGCAAATACAAAAATTGGAAAAGATGAAAAAGGGCCAGGAGAAAATCGTGTTATAATCTCAATGTTTCTTTTTGTTGTCCTTTTGATCAATCAATAATTTTCTCCATAATTATAAATTGCAATGGTTGCCTTGGCAGGCCAAAAGCGGGATCAGCAGGAAATGGTTTTGTTTCTCCCGTGGAAAGATAGCCATGTCGTTCATACCAGGCGATCAACTCATGCCTTATATCGATAACGCTCATAACTATACGATCGCAGTTGACAGTTTTAGTATGTGCCTCAGCAGTTGCCAATAATTTTTTTCCAATCCCCTTTGCCTGTATATCCGGCGCTACTGTTAACATGCCAAGATAAATACTTGTCTTCTCCTTGTGGAGATAAACGCATCCAACCATTCGATTCGTTTCATCATGCGCAACAAAAATTGTTGAGCCCGTTTTTCCTGTAAGCTCTTTTATCGATTCCCGATCTGTCCGGATGCCGTCCAAAAGATCTGCTTCTGTTGTCCAACCTTGCTTCGCAGACTCACCCCTGTACGCACTATTTACAAGGCTTACCAGCGTGGGTATTTCTTCGTTTAAAAGTGTTGATATTTTTAACTTGCCTGTCATAATTGTTGAACTCGATTTCAATTGTTCTGTAACCTCGAATAAATTTCCGTGTCTCTGAAAGTGCCGTTATAAAAAAAATTTTCTTTAAAACGAGCCTCTCTTACAAACCCGACTGATAGCAAAATATTCGCTGATGCTATGTTCGCCGGATTGATGTGAGCTTCGATACTGTGCAACTTTAATAGTTCAAATCCAGCATCAATCACTTTGAATAAAGCCTCTT
>JBDSAP010000349.1:0-6399 GCA_039922055.1 Ferruginibacter sp. | reverse complement strand
CGCAGCCATTTAAACTTCAAAGTTTAGTCACATCAATTATAGATTCAATCTCAAAATAACATTGCCGCCCATTCCTGTCATAGCGATTTTCGATGTTGGCAAGACCAACAAAAAGCTATTCCTGTTCAACAGGCAATATGAAATTGTATTTGAAAAAACGGCAAAGTTCAATGAGACGGTAGATGAAGATGGTGATCCCTGCGAAAACCTCGAAAGCCTGCGCTCCAGCGTATTTGATTCCCTGAAAGAAGTATTAGGGATGAAAGAATATTGCATCAAGGCAGTTAATTTTTCTGCCTATGGCGCCAGCTTCGTGTACATCAATGAGGCCGGCGAACCGCTCACACCACTTTATAATTATCTAAAAGAATACCCGGAACATTTACGCCAACAGTTTTACGAAACCTATGGAGGTGAAATAAATTTCGCACACCTGACCGCATCTCCGGTGCTTGGGAGCCTCAACTCGGCTATGCAATTGTACCGCATTAAATACGAGCGGCCCGGGCTGTTTAAAAAAATAAAATACGCATTGCATCTGCCGCAGTATTTAAGCTTTTTGATCAGCGGTGTTCCTTGTTCTGATATTACCAGTATCGGTTGCCACACCAACCTTTGGAATTTCCGGGAAAATACTTATCATCAATGGGTAACCACAGAGGGGATTACGGAGAAATTAGCGCCTGTTTTACCCGCCAACGAAGTATTGCCCGCAGCATTACCCGGCAGCAAATTTTTTGTGGGTATCGGTTTGCATGATAGCTCTGCTGCATTGATCCCTTATATTGTAAATTTTCAGGAGCCTTTCGTTTTAATTTCTACCGGTACGTGGTGCATTAGTTTAAATCCATTTAATAATGAGCCGCTTACTACCGAAGAGTTGAAGAACGATTGCCTGAGTTACATGACCTTTGAAAGTAAACCGGTCAAGGCCTCCCGGCTTTTTGCAGGGTATGAGCATGAGCAACAGGTAAAGCGGATCGCTGATCATTTTCACCACCATGCAAGCCAATACAGGAATATTAATTTTGATCCGGATATCATAGCAAAACTGCGAAAGAAGTTCCCGGCCAGCGATGGGCAGGCCGATTTAAAAGCCTCTGCTTTTGTTACCAGACCATTATCGGATTTTGATACCGATATTGAAGCTTATCATCAATTGATGCTGGATATCATGGTACAGCAACATTATTCAACCAGTATGGTTTTGCAGGGCAGTGCCATCAAAAGAATTTTTGTGGATGGAGGCTTTAGCAAAAATGCCGTTTATATGAATTTGCTGGCCGCTTACTTTCGGGAAACAGAAGTCTTTGCAGCCTCTGTGGCACAGGCTACGGCTCTCGGAACTGCACTGGCCATTCATAAATCATGGAACAAAAAAGCGTTGCCCAATGATATCATCGGGCTTCAATACTATGCAGGCATTCATCCAATAGTCGTATAATGTATGCTGAAGCCGGCATAATCCATTAATAAATTTCGTACTGCGTTTTCAAATGAGTCAGTAATAATTGTCAGAATGGCAAATAAAATTTTAGCGGCAGGTGAAAAATAATATCTTTGGTTTTTAACCTTATGGCTGTTGTGATCTTTACAAGCATCCAGCTAAAATAAAATTTTTGCAAATATGAAAAAATCCACAATTTTTTTGGTGTCAGTTTTGATGATAGGATTGCGCATGCAGTCACAAACACCCACTACTATGATCATTGATGGCACCAATACGACAACTACGATCAGCCGCCATATTTATGGTCATTTTTCTGAACACCTTGGCCGTTGTATCTACGATGGTTTTTGGGTTGCCGATTCAATGAATGTCCCAAAAAAAGATCGTATCCGCCTGGATATTGTTGAGGCATTGAAGAAAATAAAAGTGCCCAACTTACGGTGGCCGGGAGGTTGCTTTGCAGATGAATACCACTGGCGTGATGGGATAGGTTCACCTAAAGAACGGCCGCACATGGTAAACACAAACTGGGGTGGTGTTTCAGAAGACAATAGTTTCGGTACCCATGAATTTTTGGAATTATGCAGCCTGCTTGATTGCGAACCATATATCGCCGCCAATGTTGGCAGCGGCACTGTCGAAGAAATGGCGAAATGGGTGGAATACCTTAATTCAGATGCGTCCAGCACGATGACGGAATTAAGAAAACAAAATGGCCGCGATAAACCATGGCGTGTAAAATTCTGGGGCGTTGGAAATGAAAGCTGGGGCTGCGGTGGAAATATGACAGCCGAATATTATTCGGACATGTATAAAAGATATGCCACTTACGCACGTAATTACAAAGACGCACCATTGGCAAGAATTGCCAGCGGCTCCAACGTAGATGATTATCATTGGACAGAAACATTGATGAAGAATGTTGGTCCTGGTAGAATGTGGGGACTAACCCTTCATCATTATACGTTGCCAACAGGTAATTGGGGCAAAAAAGGTTCTGCAACATCGTTTGATGAAAAGGCTTACTTCAACACCATGAAAAATTGTTTGTTCATGGAAGAATTGGTAACCCGTCATTCCACCATCATGGACAGATATGACCCTGAAAAAAGGGTGTCATTAGTGGTAGACGAATGGGGTATCTGGACAGATGTTGAACCCGGTACTAATCCAGGATTTCTATACCAGCAAAATAGTATGCGTGACGCATTGGTTGCGGGAACTACACTTAACATTTTCAACAATCACAGCGACCGGGTGCGTATGGCGAATCTGGCACAAACGATCAATGTATTGCAGGCTTTGATCCTTACTAAAGGACCTCAAATGTTGTTAACGCCCACCTACCATGTATTCGACTTGTATAAAGTTCACCAGGATGCCAAATTGTTGCATGTAAATTTCAATTCACCCGATTATACAATGGATGACAAAAAGATCCCTGCAATAAATGTTACTGCTTCGCAGGATGCTTCTGGTGCAGTTCATATTTCATTGGTGAATCTTGATCCGAATAAAAAGATATCTATTCGCACAACGCTTGCGGGCATCAACTGGAAATCAGTACAGGGACAAATTCTTACATCAAAAAAATTGACAGATGTCAATAGTTTCGAGAATCCAAATACAGTAAAAATTGTTCCCTTTAATGGCGCAAAAAAAGAAGGCGACTTATTAGTAGTAGACCTGCCGGCACAGAGCGTGGTTATGTTGGAATTGAAATAAAAAGAATATAGAACGAAAGGCGAATATTAAAGAAAGCACGTTCAATGCTTTCGGTTATTATACTGCGCAAGGGATAAATTAGTGACCTGGTATTTTGCTCCTCATTGATAAAATGTACAAGAGTGCGACGCCAATGAAGCTTAATTGAAAAATTGCTGCTGGGTTCAAAAAAAACTTTGTTCATTATTTTATCCCTTGTTTACTATAGAACAAATTAATAAGTATCACACGTGCATGTGAATTAAGTACACCAAATAACTAAAGCCTCCACGGCCTCTCTTTCGGAAAGGGAGTGCTGAGGTCATAACCAAAAACGATAAACCAAAAACACAAAACAAAAGCGTTTCCAATTTCCCAAATGAAAGTAGGTTTATTCATCCCCTGTTATATCGATCAGTTCTATCCCAACGTGGCGATAGCAACCATGCAATTGCTCGAAAAAGCAGGATGTGAAATTGTGTTTCCGCTTAACCAAACATGTTGCGGGCAACCGATGGCCAACAGCGGCTTTGCAAATCTTAGCGGAGCATGTGATAAAAATTTTGTAACGAATTTCGGTGATGTTGATCATATTGTTTCACCCTCCGGAAGTTGTGTGTTACATATCAAAGAACACCTGCATGGCGAAGATGAAAACAAAGCACGGCACATAAGGGAAAATATTTATGAGCTAACCGAGTTCATGGTAGACATACTGGGAGTGAAAAAGTTGAAGGCAACATTTCCTTACAAAGTTGGTTTGCATATCAGTTGCCATGGCCAGCGTGGCCTGCATTTATCTTCTATGAGTGAGATAGCAGCGCCTGCTTTTTCAAAGCCAGAACAATTACTATCGATGGTAAATGGACTCGAACTTAGCAAGCCGAAACGTGTGGATGAATGTTGCGGTTTTGGCGGAACATTTTGCGTATTTGAAGAGGCAGTTTCAGTAAAGATGGGTAAGGACAGGATCACCGAGCACAACAGCAATGAGGTAGAATTTATTACCGGTGGCGATACAAGTTGTTTGATGCACCTTGAAGGAATTTTAAAAAGGAATGGAAGCAAAGTAAGAACCATCCATATTGCCGAAATTTTAAATTGTGAGAACGGCCAATTATAAGGAAATTGTATTGTAGATAGTAAGCAATTATGAGTATGCAAAATAATGATGCCACCATGCCAAAAGCAGCAGCGCCACTGAGTCATGCAGATGCGGCATCGTTATTTATTAAGAATGATGAAAGAACGAATTGGCATGATGAAACGCTGTGGTTTGTTCGCAGTAAAAGAGACGTTGCGGTGCACCAGGTGCCGGAATGGGAACAGTTAAGAGAACTTGCATCGAAGGTTAAGGACCATACACTATCGGATCTTGATAACTATTTAATTCAATTCGAGCAACAGGCAACTGCCAATGGTATCAAAGTGCATTGGGCGGTGGATGCCGCGGCACACAATGATATCATCCTTAAAATAATCCGACAAAATAATATTCAACGGGTTGTAAAAAGTAAGTCGATGCTTACGGAAGAGTGTCACCTGAATCCCTTTCTATTACAGCAAGGTATAGACGTAGTTGATACCGATCTCGGCGAACGGATTGTTCAGTTCCGAAACGAGCCTCCCAGCCACATCGTAATGCCCGCCATTCACTTAAAAAAGCAAGACGTAAGCGATACCTTTCATGAACACCTTGGCACAGAACAGGGCAATAACGATCCGCAATATTTAACCGAAGCAGCAAGGGGGCATCTGCGCAGCAAATTCATTGAATCGCAGCTTGCCATTACAGGTGTAAATTTCGCTATTGCCGAAACCGGCGGCTTTGTGGTATGTACCAACGAAGGCAATGCAGATATGGGCGCACATGCAGCGGCTGTGCATATTGCGTGTATGGGAATAGAAAAGATAATACCCAAAGCAGAGCACCTTGGAATTTTTCTGCGCCTGCTTGCACGCAGCGCCACCGGCCAGCCCATCACTACATACAGTAGTCATTTTCACCGGCCACGGCAAGGCCAGCAAATGCATATTGTAATAGTAGATAATGGCCGTACTAAACAATTGGCAAGACCTGATTTCAGGAACTCTTTAAAATGCATTCGATGTGCTGCATGTTTTAATACCTGCCCCGTGTACAGAAGGAGTGGCGGCCATAGTTACCATACGGCTGTGGCTGGCCCTATCGGTTCCATTCTCAATCCCAATCTCGACATGAAGGCCAATGCTGATCTTCCATTTGCGTCTACCCTTTGCGGTTCGTGCAGCAATGTGTGTCCTGTCAAGATCGATATTCACCAGCAATTATGGAAATGGAGACAGGTAATTGCAAAGGAAGGCTATGTATCAACAGGTAAAAAAATAGGCATGAAGGGAATGGCATTTGTTGTAGGCAATCCAACAATTTACAGGGTTGCCGGTAAAATGGGGAGATGGGTAATGAGGGTATTTCCTTTTATCACTAATAATAAAAAATTGAATCCCTGGTATAAGCAAAGGGAAATGCCAGCGCCTCCAAAGCAAAGCTTTAGAGATTGGTATGTGAAGAATAAAAAGTAAGGGATGGCCCCACCCGGCCTCCCCCAAGGGGAGGGGAAAAGGCAAGAGTCTTGTGCTAAGCATATTCTGCCGGTAGAAGATCAGTATAGGATAACTGTTGATTTGGAAGATAAAATGTTTATTAAAGAAATGATGCACCGCCTCCTCTCTTTCGGAGAGGAGGAAGGGAGGTGAGGTCCAGGTGGAGCTTTAATTATACAATTTAAAAACTACTCTGATCCGTAACGGATCATACGATCTAAAACTGTAGTAAAACAATGAACGGAAGAGAGCACATATTAAAAGCGATCAGTACAAATAAGCCCACATTTATTGCTGCTCCCGAACTGACCATTGACAGGCCGGTGATCAGCGATCTAAACCTGCTCAATTTTTATATTCAAAAGTTGGAGAGCATCGGCGGCAAAGCCATTGTAGTAAATGGCTACGATTATATTAAGACGGATATCGAACAATCGGGTAGGGAAGGAGGATGGATCGTTAATACAATACCGGAGGCCGGCGACACAGACAAAAATTTGAATGAATTGCAGGATGCGACGGCGCTTGAAACCGTGCACAAGGCCTATATAAGAGGTACAATAGGTGTAGCTGAAAATGGTGCAGTATGGGTGAAAGAAAGCCAGGCGATCAATCGGTTATTGCCCTTCATTTGCCAACACCTTGTATTAGTGATAAATGCT
>JBDSAP010000348.1:0-4386 GCA_039922055.1 Ferruginibacter sp. | reverse complement strand
GGTTAAAAAAAGACCGTGTAGTATCTCTTGTGTAATTTACCTGCTTACTATTGTCAGTGTTGGTGTTATCATTTTTTATGATTGTATTCGCCAATGCGCTCATCAATCCTTTTTTCTTTAACTGCTTTTCATCTTCATCTTTTTTTAGAAGTTCCAGTTTCAAATCATGATAAAGAAATAAAATATTTCCCACTGCCTTCAAATTCGTCCCGTCCATATTAAAAGTTACTTTGTCTACCTGCCCCTGTTTCACCGATGCCATTCCAAGCGGTTCAATCAGCGGGTTTAGGCCGACCGCATTCATCGGTTGCATTTCACCTTTTATGTTAAACGCTCCACTGCTGGTGTTCATTGGTAATTGCCATAAGGTTGATAAATTTCCCTGGCCCAAAAACTTAGCTCCAGCCTTTACGGTTAAGTTCGGATTGGATTTAAGCCTGTCAGGAATATTGGTGATGTTGGATAAAGTACCATTAAGACCGGTAAAAAACACGTTACCGACCATCGCTGATTTGGCAGCTCTTTCCCTGTACGATACCTGGCCGTTGGTGATCTTTAATGTTTTTATATAAATCGGGAATGATACTTTTTGCAACAACTGGTGCGGATAGTTGCCGACCTTACTTTTTGATTGAGGGGGCAGGGTTTTATCATTGAATATTTTGAAAATAGTTTGGATAGATCCACTTTCTATTTCTAATTCTTTATTGACGAGCAGCTTTTTTATATTCACGCCTGAAAATGTCATATCATTTATAGTCAGATCATACAGATCATGCTGGTAACGGCTTTGCTTCACGAATTGCTGTTCTGTAAGTAAAGGCTTCACTGAAAATTGCCTCACCTTTACTGTGGAAGAAAGATTATTAATCACAAAATCTTTCACAGAAAGTTTATACATCCTGTCCTTTGTATCGAATGAAAATCCATCCCCGGAAAATTCCCATTGCGCATTATTGATAATATTATTTACCGTAGTGCCTTCAATAATTTTTACAGGCGTTAATACTTTGAACCTCGCATTTGAAAGCACCAGCGGCGGCGCATTAGGCTGGTCTTTATTAATGATAATCACCTTTGTATTTCCAAGATTTATCCCTGCGATCTGCGCCTGGTCTATCACATCAGAAGACAGTTCTATCGCCTGGTTGCCCTTGTTTGCGCTGCCCGTTTTTTTCTTTGTATAAACAGTGATCAGTCCTCCATCGCAGGTTATCTCTCCTGCTTTCAATCGCTCCTGAATTATAAAAGCATCTGTGTTTAGATCGCTGATGTGAATGTTTCGCAGATCACTAACCGGATTCATATTATTTGCCTTGTACTGCTTAACAGCGCCAACCTTTAAAGAGCGCCTCGCAGCATCGTAATCCAGTTTTTCAATGTTGATCCGGATATCATTCTTCGAAGGCGGAAGCTGGATATTATCAACAGTTAACCTTACATCCTTTATAAAATAACTGATGATGCTTTCATAATTCTTTGTACTGTCCACTAAAAAATTGCGCAGGGTTATATTGATGTTCTCGAGCGTGGTTTGGGCCTTGCCTGCTTTGTTGGTTATCAAAACCGATCCGTTAATAACCTGTATCGTATCTGCCTGGATGGATTTGAATTTCCCTAATATTTTTTTATACAATGCCAGCGTATCATCCATTGTAAATGGTTTGGGCTTATCATTCCCTGTATTGATGATCTGAATCACGGGCTTCATCAATAATATTTTTTTTGCTGCTACATTTTCTTTTTGCAAGAGTCCTGCCATATCAACTCCTCTTGCAGCAATTTCATTGATCTTGATATTATACAAAGCATTAGGTAAACTATCTGTACTGTTCAGCAATTTCTTTTGTTCATCATCCGACTGAAGTACAACGTTGTAAAAAGACGCATTGCCATTTATTTCATCGATAGCCGAACTATCATATTGAATAAAATAAAGGCTGTCTGTTTTTTTGGCGATTGTATTGTCAATTGAATCTTTAATGATCTTCTTTTTTTGATATTGCCAGTAAATAAAACCGCCAATTGCACCCGCAATGATTATAACCAACAATATTTTAAATAGCTTCTTCATATTTTGATAACGTTTAAGCCTGGGTATTTGCAGGCTGAATTAAAAAGGGAAACCGAGGGCAAGGTTGAGTATCAAATTTTGTTGCCGCCAATAGCGATCTCCCAATTCCATTTTATTAATGATCCATCTTTGCCCAGCGGGCAGATAAGGTTTACGGAGCGCTATTCCCAAATCGGCTCTTAGTAAAACCAACCCCGCATCAAACCTGATCCCTGCACCGGATGCTACAGCCAGTTCATTATAAAAGTCTTTCTTTAATTGTCCTGCTCTACCGAAAAGCAGTGTGTCCTTTGTCCAGATATTGCCTGCATCTAAAAACACCGCACCAGTAAATTTTGCGAAAATGGGAAAGCGTATCTCCGTATTAAATTGCAGCTTATAATCACCTCCAATTACCATAAAATAAACCTGGTCGTACCGGGTTGGCAAATAAGAACCCGGGCCTAATTGCCGCATCCTGAAGCCACGTAAAGAACTGGAACCACCAATTATATATTGCTTTGAAAAAGGAAGCATACTCGAGTTCTTATAAGGCAAGCCAATCCCTATCAGCAGCCGGTTAACCCAGGTAAGTTCACGAGGCAATTTTACCTGGTAATGAATATCGAAATCCGTTTTTAGGTATTGGGCAAAAGGGGTATTAAATATTTCTTTTTGCCGGGCACGTTTGGCTCCGCTCAATATCCCCGCTACGTTACCAGCTACATCAATAGCGGCATTAAAATACCATTGCTGTTTTGCAAATGGATTAGCAGTACTAAACGTATAATCATAAAATGAACCAAGAATTATCTCATCGTACACATTGGCTGCTAAGGAGGGCATTCGGATCGTCTGTTTGTTGAATGTATCAGAAACATTACCGGCATTTATATAGGTTAAAGCCAATGGAGACAAAACATGCTCCACATTGCTGCTTTGTTTCCAGTTAAACTCGTATTGCAGCCGGTATATATTTTTGCTATAAAACAGTTGCTTCCGGTAATTCTCGTAGCCTAACAATAGCCGGGTATGTGGCGGGTACAAACCGCTTTCCTTTGTTTTAAAAAATGGCAGATAAAACCTCGGTAAGCTAATCGATGTTTCGCCGCCTATCCTGTAATTGTTACTGTTTTTAAGGGTGTCTGCAAAGGAAAATTCGAAGCCGCCATAAACCTTTACAGACAATAATTCAGCGCCTTTGAAAGCATTTTTATTTCGCCAGGTCACGCCTAGCTGTGTACCAACAAAACGGTTCTCTTTTGAAAATCCATTAATCTCTGCCTGCACTGTTTTCTTCTTTTCAGGCGTAAGATAATAGAACACATTAAGCCGGTATGGATCGCTCGGATCATTTACTTGTTCAAAGCGGTTTTTGACGAATTTAAATGTGCCAAGGTTTATTAGCCGGTTAAGCGTAGCATTCTGATTTCTGCTGCTGTATATTTCGCCTGGCCGGTAAGTGATCACTTGCTGAAATAAAGACGATTTGAATTTATGAACCGTATCCCTGATCATTAGTCCGTCAAACTCTGCCATTCCTTTCCTGCTAGTATCCGGTGGCGGTAGTAACAATGTATAGTTTGGAAAAATGGCTACCCTGTTAATGGTAAATGGATGCCTTGCATTTTCGGGGATAGAATTTTTTAGGGATAGCAGCAGGTTAACTTCGTTGTTGCCAATCGTACTGTCGGCGTACGCCATTATATAATCCCGACTGAAAAAATAATATCCTTTGGTTTTTACATAGAGGTCAAGCCTGCTCCTCTCCGCCTGTATATCACTTAACCGGTAACTATTGCCGGGTTTCAAAATTCCATCCTGTTGTTTATCTGCCAACAATTTTACCAGGTCTGAACTATCATTTATCCAGCTAATATTTTTTATCCGGTATTGGGGCAACACATGAGCTGAATAAAGTGCCCTCATCATATACCCGCTATTAAGTGTATCCCCTTTTACAATAGCATGGAAATACCCAAGATTGTTCAAAAAATCCTGCATGTTTTGTGCGACCACCGTAGGATTTACCTTACTACTCAACACGGGAGGTTCTCCCAACTTGTTACGGAAAAATGCCCGTACACCTTTGGGTCTTTTTGGCTGGCCAATTGCAAACCACCACCACACTTTATAAGGTCTTCCAAATACAAATTTATTTGCCACAGGTTTTGAAGCAAGTTTCAATTGTTTTCTTAGTGAAGCTGATGATGCCTTCACGCCTTTTTCTTTTTCTACCTGGATAGTTGCGCCACGATATAACCTTTCACCGGGAGGTAAATATCGCTGTACATTGCAACTGCTCATCACGGTTGCAATCATCAATAAGTATA
>JBDSAP010000347.1:0-7238 GCA_039922055.1 Ferruginibacter sp. | reverse complement strand
ACCTTGATGTAAGCCGTCATTTTTTTAGCACTACGTTCATCAAGCGATACCTCGATATACTCGCCATGTACAAGATCAATACCTTTCATTGGCATTTTACGGATAGTCATGGCTGGAGATTAGAGATTAAACAATACCAGAAACTTACTTCAGTGGGCGCCTGGCGTGCTGACCGGTCCGGCATCCCGATGACCATTGCGCCGGTTACACAGCCAAATGAACCGGCTACCTACGGTGGCTTCTATACGCAGGAAGAAGTAAGAGAAATCATTCAGTATGCAACCGATAGATCTATTACCATTATCCCCGAGATAGAAGTACCGGGCCATTGTACAGCGGCATTGGTGGCTTATCCGGAGTTTAATGACCTGGATAATTCTGTACCCTTACTGATGCCCTGCGGTTACCCGGGAGATTTGAAACATAATTTCTGCGTGAGCTATGATTCGGCCTATATTTTTATTGAAAACATTTTGAAGGAAGTGATGGCCCTCTTCCCGTCAGCTTATATTCATATCGGCGGTGACGAGGTGCGTGGTGACCCCTGGCTCGGTTGCTCCCGTTGCCGGCTGCTAATGAAAGAAAAAGGATTTACTACCGCCAAACAATTACAGGCCTACTTTACAAAACGCATAGACAGCTTTGTTGAGTCAAACGGAAAACACATCATCGGCTGGGATGAAATTTTAGCAGACCAGGTATCACCAAAATCAATAGGCATGGCCTGGCACGGCCCCGAAACTGCGGTGGAGGATATCCGTAAAGGATATGATGTGGTAATGACCCCCTTTCATTATACCTACTTTGATTTCTACCAATCCGATCCTCAACTTGAGCCCGATATTTCCTATGCAGCGCTTTCCCTGGATACCGTGTATGCTTTCAATCCAACGCCCGGAGCATTATCTCCGCAGCAAACTTCGCATATATTGGGCTTAGAAGCCTGCTTATGGACAGAAAATATAGCAACGGAAAAACGGGCGGAGTATATGCTATTGCCAAGATTACTGGCGCTGGCAGAAGTTGCATGGACTCCACTGGAAAGAAAAAATTACCAGCGATTCATCCGCAAAACGGAAATCCAATTCAAACGCCTTGATGCACTCGGTATAGCCTACGCTACCAGCGTGTACAATGTTGCCATACGACCGAAATTTGACCCGGCAAAGAAAACAGTAAGTATAAAACTGAATAAGCAGGTAATAGATTATCCAGTGTATTACACTACAAATGGGACTGCCCCTTCACCTGCTGCGAAAAAATATACGCAGCCAATTGTAGTTAATCATACCACGGTTGTAAAAGCGGCTGTTTTTAATAAAACAAAACCCCTGGGTAAAATAAGTATCGATAGTGTAACACTGCATAAAGTGATCGGTGCAAAGGTGAAGGTTGAAGCGATGCCGATAAATAAACCTGGGCCTGCTTTAAGTAATTTAACAGATGGGATATTTGGCAGTGTTGAACCCTATGATGGCCGCTGGATATTTTTTACCGACTCCTTGCTCAACTTTACGATTGATCTTTCGAAAGTACAACCGGTTCATTCCATCAGTCTTAATTGTATGGAAGACCAGGTGGGTAATATATTTTTACCCGCGCAGATAGAATTCTTTTCATCATTAGATGGAAAAGTATTTACAAAACAGCACACTGTTATCAACAAAAAAGTGCCGGAACAATTGCTGCGTCACATTAAAAAATTTACTACACCCCCGTCTAACGTATCAGCTAGGTTTATCAGGATAACTATCCGCAATGCAAATGTTTTTAAGGAACGGGAAAAAAATATGCTATTCTTTGATGAGATTGTAGTGCAATAAAATGACAAATAATAAACAACCGCGGTTTGATACGCTGGATGTCTTCCGCGGTATGACCGTTTTTTTGATGATCGTCGTGAATACACCAGGAAGCGGCGCCACGCCATACAAACCTTTACTGCATGCGGACTGGAACGGCTGTACTTTAACCGATCTTGTTTTTCCATCTTTTTTATTTGCTGTCGGCAATGCCTTGTCATTTGTAAAAGATAAATGGCAGCAACAAACAGCAGCCTACACACTGGCCAAAATATTGAAGCGAAGCTTTCTTATTTTTTTAGCAGGTTATTTATTAACCTGGTATACCACTATGCATTGGGTAGATGGACGGCTGGTATTTGAAAGATATAATCATGTGCGCATTTTTGCCGTTCTTCAGCGAATAGCACTTTGCTATATGATTGCTGCTATGATGATTTATTTTCTACCTGCATCAGGCATCATCATTGCTTCGGCTTGCTGCTTACTAATGTATTGGTTTTTGCTGATCCATTTTGGAGATCCCGGACAGCAATTAACCATTGAGGGAAATGTAATTCGCAAAATAGACCTTGCTGTTTTAGGTGAACAACATATGTATCGTGAAAGAGGTATTGTCTTTGATCCCGAAGGACTGCTAAGCACCATCCCCGCAACTGTAAATGTTTTGATCGGTTATCTCTCGGGAATGATCATACGACGAGGAGGCAAAACATTCAAATCAATTGTTCGTCTTAGTATGTGGGGCTGCGTGTTAGTTATAGCAGGTTTGTTGTGGAATTATGTTTTTCCGCTCAATAAAAAACTTTGGACCAGTTCCTATGCCCTCTTTACCTCAGGAATTGGTATGCTGGTAGTGGCCATATTATTTTACCTGGTAGAAATGCTGCACTGGAAAAAGTTGGTTGCATTCTTTTCACCGATGGGAAAAAACCCCTTATTCATTTATGTCCTTTCCAACCTGTTTATATTTTTCATCATCATAAATATGAAGCCCGGTAAAATTTTTGTTGACTGGATCAACGAGCTTTTTTTTCAGAAAATATTCCCTGGCGCTTTTGGCTCACTGGTTTTTGCACTGTGCTTCACAATGATCTGCTGGCTGGTGGCCTGGCTCCTTGACCGGAAAAAGATTTATATCAGGCTATAGATATAACAGGACGAGTAAACTAAAAATTAGGAAATGACAGGAAGACGCTGGTTAATATTATTTTTTTACGGCGTGGGATTTTTATCCTGCAAGCATAAGCCTGACCGTCTTTTCAGTTTATTGGAGAGCAACGAAACCGGCATTGATTTCAAAAATATTCTACAAGAAAATGAAGATGCCAATGTGCTCAATTATACTTATTTCTATAATGGCGGCGGCGTGGCCATTGGTGATATCAACGATGATGGGCTACCTGATATTTTATTTACCGGCAATATGGCGCCAAACCGTTTATACCTCAATAAAGGCAATTTTAAATTTGAAGACATTACAAAAAAAGCCGGCATTGCTGAAAAGCAGGGCTGGTGTACCGGCGCTTGCATGGCGGATATAAATAGCGATGGTAAACTGGATATTTATATTTGCCGCTCGGCAGATGCCATTGCCGAAAGAAGACAAAACCTGCTTTACATCAACAACGGCGATGGTAGTTTTTCAGAACAGGCAGCACAATATGGTTTGGCAGATAATGGCTATTCAACCCAGGCCGCCTTTTTTGATTATGACAAAGATGGCGACCTCGATATGTTTCTTATCAATCATTCCTTAAAAAAATATGCAGGCGATGTATTTACTAATCCCGCCCTGCGAAAGGAACAGCAACCTGCCTATGCCAGTAAATTATACCGGAATGATGACGGTCACTTTACCAATGTGAGCGACCAGGCTGGTATTACAAGCAATGTATTAAGTTTTGGTTTAGGCTTAGCAATATCAGATATAAATAATGATAGCTGGCCCGACGTATATGTATCTAATGATTTCAATGAACCGGATTACCTTTTTATCAACAATGGCGACGGTACATTTTCCGAAAGGCTGAGCGACTGCATGGACCAGTCTTCGTTTTTTTCCATGGGATCCGATTGCGCCGATTTTAATAATGACGGGCTCCCTGATATTATCACCCTCGATATGTTGCCGGAAGATAACTCTACGCAAAAAATGCATAGTGGTGCAGAGAACTTTGATAAGTTTCAACTGCTTTTTAATAATGGATTTTATTACCAATACAGCCGGAACATGCTGCACAAGAATAACGGCGACGGCACTTTCAGCGAGATAGGACAGTTAACGGGCGTATCCAACACAGACTGGAGCTGGGCTCCCCTGTTTGCTGATTTTGATAATGATGGTTATAAAGATCTGTTTATAACAAATGGTTATGTAAAGGACAACACCAATATGGACTTTATAAAATACCGGATAGACCGCGTAGTGAAGGAACGCCGTGATGGCCAACCTTTTACCGGAACAGACCTGCTTGCTAAAATGCCTTCAGTATATTTACCCAACTATATTTTTCAAAATGACAGCGGGAACAAGTTCACCAATAAAATAAAAGACTGGGGGCTTGACCACGCTACCATTTCTTCCGGCGCTGCCTATGCGGATCTTGATAATGACGGAGACATGGATCTTGTGATAAATAATACAAATGAGGCAGCAAATGTGTACAGGAATAATGCAGAAAAAATATTACCTGCCAATCATTACCTAAAAATAAAACTACAGGGCAGTAATAAAAATCGCAGTGGCATTGGCGCTAAAGTAAAACTGTTTTGTAAAGGCAGACTGTACTACCAGGAACAAATGCCCGAACGAGGTTTCCAATCCTCCGTTGATCCCGTGCTGAATTTTGGAATTGGCCAAAATGAAATGATCGACTCCATCCTGGTGATATGGAATGATGATAAAATGCAACGGTTGGTGAATGTGAAGGGCAACCAGCTTTTAACCCTCAAATGGGAAAACGCAACTGCTCAATGGAAACATGTCTTATCCGGTACAAAGGAAAAATATTTTACCCCCGATTCACTCATCACTTTCACTCACCAGGAAAATTCATTTAATGATTTTACTATTCAATCCCTGCTGCCGGGATATTTATCGAGGCAGGGACCATGTATGGCAAAGGCAGACATTAACAAAGACGGCAGGGAAGATCTTTTCATTGGCGCCGCGAAAGGCCAACCATCCCAGGTATTCATTCAAACAGCAGGTGGCGGGTTTATAAAAACAGTTCAGCCGGCTATAGAAAAAGATCTTCTTTGTGAAGATGTAGCGGCTGAATTTTTTGATGCGGATAACGACGGTGATCCTGATTTGTACGTTGGCAGCGGTGGCTACGAATTTGCTGAAAACGATCTGGCCCTGCAAGACAGGCTTTATTTGAATAATGGTAATGGAACTTTTATAAAAGATGAAAAAGCTTTACCAAGTATGCTGGCAAGTGCAGGCTGCGTTAAAGCTGCAGATATTGACGGTGACGGAGATGCAGATCTTTTTGTTGGAGGAAGGCTGGTTGCGGGGAAATATCCATTGACACCTGTGAGCACAATTTTACTCAATGACGGTAAAGGTATTTTTAAAGATGTGACCGATGAAATTGCACCCCAGTTAAAAAGTATTGGGATGGTGACCAATGCCTTGTGGCTTGATATAAATAACGATCAGCAAAAAGACCTGGTGATCGTTGGCGAATGGATGCCCGTTAAAATATTTATCAATCAGCATGGAAAATTTGTGGATGCTTCTGACAAGTATATAAAATTTCCTTCCTGGGGTTGGTGGAATACTATCGCCTGTGCTGATTTTGATAATGATGGTGATATGGATTTGGTTATCGGCAATTGTGGTGAGAACACACAATTTAAGGTAAGTGGAAAAAAGCCAATGAGCCTTTATTATAAAGATTTCGATGCCAACGGGTCTGTCGATCCCATATTATGTTATTACATCGGCGATACTTCTTACCCGGCAGCTTCCAGGGACGATATAACTGATCAGTTACCTTTTCTTCGGAAAAAATTTCTTGAATATCATTCTTATGCTTCTGCTACAATTAATGAACTATTTACGCCTGAATATTTAAAAGATGCCGGGCAATTGAAAGCTACTACCATGCGAACCATCTACCTGGAAAACAAAGGAGCAGATGGTTTTGCAGAACGGAAATTACCAATTGAAGCACAATATTCGCCGGTATATTCCATCGTTGTAACAGATGTGAACGGCGACGGAAACCTGGATATGATTTGTACCGGCAACAATGCCTGGACAAGAATTAAATTCGGGAGATACCGTGCCAATCATGGAATGGTGTTTTTGGGCGATGGAAAAAATCATTTCACTTTTTTACCTCAATGGAGTACCGGCTTAAACATAAGAGGAGATGTAAGAAGCAGCACCCTTTTGAATGCTGGTGGTAAACAGGAATTGATTGTAGGAATTAATGATGACAAATTAAAATGTTACACCATCTCAAAACGCAAATAGCTGTATCCTTTAAATTTAACCAAACGTTGCCTGTGATGACAATCGGGCGCCCACATACTGTAACTATTGGGCCTTACCCAATTAATTTTATTTTGCGTAACTAGCACGCCGTGATCTGTCCAGTCAGTAAAATTTGCAGAAGAAAATACATGATAATCTTCCATACAAAACCAGCCAACACGCCCCTTGCCTTCCTGTGCAAAAATATCATTCGAAGGAAAGAGATAAACTTTATCTCCAAAAACCCTGGCTGAAGGGCCGGCAGAATATTGATTTCTGATTATTAGATTTTGTGCGAAAATTTCTGAAAGAGAAATAAATGACCTCGCCCATATTAATACAGACTGTAAATATTTATTAATGCGTTACAATCGCTTTCTATTTAAACTAGCGGTTTATTAAACTTATCGTTACAACGATTCGTTATAATTTTTTCTGCTCATATCATTCTTAATAATATCATCCAGGCTATGTACCGGCCTTTCAATTTCATAAGGTATCGGCATTTTACTAAACTGTTGAAAATACAGGAGGCATGCAT
Organism: Ferruginibacter sp.; assembly: GCA_039922055.1. Taxonomy (GTDB): domain Bacteria; phylum Bacteroidota; class Bacteroidia; order Chitinophagales; family Chitinophagaceae; genus Ferruginibacter. The sequence continues at coordinate 406 of JBDSAP010000347.1, read as the reverse complement.
CTTTCCATAGAATGGCATTGGTACTTTGACTGCGCAGTTTTCTTTGTACCGCATAAAATCTGCTGCTGTCTACATAAGGTTCAACCTCGTCCCATATTTTTTGAAACTCCCGAACCTGTTGTACTCCTTCGTTATAGTGATAGCACATTTCATCCCACAATGTCCGGCCACTTTTCATTTTAAAATTCCATGGTAAATGATGAAACCAAAGTAAAAAACCATCAGGGCAGGTTTCAGGATTATTAAACAACGAAGCCAGCGGTTCATGATATTGTTCTACTCCATCGCTGCCGGTTTTTGTCCGGTTAAATCCAATACCCATACTATCGGCCTGGTGATAATAAGGCGGCGTCCAATCGGGTCGCATTCTTGCCGGAGCCCACCATGGGCCGGGTCCATAATGCCC